>JBAPPP010000523.1:0-5500 GCA_049280175.1 Rhodanobacter sp. | reverse complement strand
GTGGTAGTCGGTGCGCGCGTTGGGGCCGCCGACGATCATGATGATGAAGTCGCCATCGACGATGCATTTGTTGCCGACTGGCGGCTTCAGCAAGTGACGATGTTCGTCGACCCAGCGTTGGAGGTCGAGCGGCGGTAGCAGGGCCATCGGGGTTATCCATGAAATGGTCTGGACACCATAACGCTGCCGCTGCCACAAAAAAAGCCGCCCCGGCGAGGGAACCGGGGCGGCGGATAGTTCAGGTGTCGACGCGCCGTTACGGCATCAGAACCTTGTCGATCACGAAGATCACACCATTGGACTGCATCACGTTGGCGATCGTGATGTGGGCGACGTTGCCCTTGTCATCGGTGACTGCCCAGCGGTTCGCGTCCTTCGCAACGGTGATCGAGTCGCCCTCGACGGTCTTCAAGGATGCAGTGCCGCCGCCGGCCGCGACGGCCTTGGCCAGATCGTCGGAGGTCAGGCGACCCGGTACGACATGGTAGGTGAGGATTTTGGTCAGTGCGGCCTTGTTCTCGGGCTTCAACAGATTGTCGACGGTGCCGGCCGGCAGGGCGGAAAATGCCTCGTTGGTCGGTGCGAACACGGTGAACGGGCCGGCGCCAGACAGCGTGTCGACCAGGCCAGCGGCTTTCACCGCGGCGACCAGGGTGGTGTGGTCTTTCGAGTTGACCGCGTTCTGGATGATGTTCTTCGACGGATACATCGCTGCGCCGCCGACCATCACGGTTTTGTCCATGCTCATCGAATCGGCCATGACCGTCGGCACGACAGCTACTGCGGCCAATGCCAATGACAGACCCATCGCAAGGGTTCGCATGTGCTGATTGATTTTCATCGGGTTCTCCAGAGTCTTTCCGCTTCGCGGATTGGAAGCGTGTGAAGATACGGCGCAGACAAGAGATCGGATGCAGGGGTTGCGAAAGAGTGCCCTAGGGGCATACAGAACAGTTGGTTACCCGGCCGTCATTCCTGCGAAGGCAGGAACCCAGCAACTTCAAGTTCTCGGTAAGCAAGAGCACTGGGTTTACCAGCTTCGCTGTTGAAGGGCGCCTCTGCCTTCGCAGGAATGACGGGCCGCGGTTGATCAGACCTCCAGCGTTGCCAGGTCGCCTTTTTCTTCCAGCCACGCTTTGCGATCGCCGGCGCGCTTCTTCGCCAGCAGCATGTCCATCAGCTTGGCGGTGCCGTCGTCGTCGCCGATCGTCAACTGCACCAGTCGGCGGGTATCCGGGTGGATCGTCGATTCGCGCAGCTGTGGCGAATTCATCTCGCCCAGGCCCTTGAAGCGGGTGGTGCTGACGGCGCCCTTCATCTTCTCGCGCTCGATCCGCTGCAGCATCGCTTCCTTCTCGCTTTCGTCCAGGCAATAGAACACCTGCTTGCCGACGTCGACGCGGAACAGCGGCGGCATCGCGACGAATACGTGGCCTTCGCTGACCAACGTCGGGAAATGGCGCAGGAACAATGCTGCCAACAGCGTGGCGATGTGCAGTCCATCCGAATCGGCATCGGCCAGAATGATGACCTTGCCATAGCGCAGGCCGGATAGATCGTCCTTGCCTGGATCACAGCCGATCGCGATCGCGAGGTTGTGGACTTCTTCGGAGGCCAGCACCGAGCCGGATTCGACTTCCCACGTATTCAGGATCTTGCCGCGCAACGGCAGGATCGCCTGGAATTCCTTGTCGCGCGCCTGTTTTGCACTGCCGCCGGCGGAGTCGCCCTCCACCAGGAATAGTTCCGTACGGGTGAGGTCGGTGGCGGTACAGTCGGCCAGCTTGCCGGGCAGTGCAGGGCCCTGGGTGATCTTCTTGCGGATGACCTGCTTGGCGGCTTTCAGGCGTGCGCTGGCGCGCTCGATCGCGAGCTGGGCAATACGCTCGCCCAGTTCCACATGCTGATTGAGCCACAAGCTGAAAGCATCATGGATGACGTTCTCGACCATGCCGGCGGTCTGTCGCGACGACAGTCGCTCTTTGGTCTGGCCGGCGAACTGTGGATCCTGCAGTCGGGTCGACAGCACAAACGATAGCCGCTCCCACACGTCTTCCGGCGCCAGCTTCACGCCACGCGGCAGCAGGTTGCGGATGTCGCAGAACTCGCGCACCGCGGTCGTCAGGCCGGTGCGCAGGCCGTTGACGTGGGTGCCACCTTGCGCGGTGGGGATAAGGTTGACGTAGCTTTCCTGCACCAGTTCGCCTTCCGGCAACCACGCCAGCGCCACTTCCATGCCTTCGACATCGCGTGCCATGTGATGTACGAACAGTTCGTTCGGCAATGCCTCGGCGCCGTCGAGTTCGTCGCGCAGGTAATCGCGCAGGCCATCCTCGTAGTACCACTCGCTGATTTCGCCGGTCGCTGCGTCGGTGAGCTTCACGCTCAGGCCGGCACATAGCACCGCCTTGGCGCGCAGCAGGTGCTTGAGCTTGGACAGCGAGATTTTCGGCGAATCGAAATACTTCGCTTCCGGCCAGAAACGCAGGGTGGTGCCGGTGCGCCTTTTCGGCGCCGTGCCGATGATCTCCAGCGGGCTGACCTTGTCGCCATGCTCGAACGCCATGCGGTATTCGCTGCCATCACGACGGATCGTCACTTCAACCCGGTCGGACAAGGCATTGACCACCGAGACGCCAACGCCGTGCAGGCCGCCGGAGAAGTTGTAGTTCTTGCCACTGAATTTTCCGCCGGCATGCAACCGCGTCATGATCAGCTCGACGCCGGAAACGCCTTCCTCCGGATGGATATCCACCGGCATGCCACGACCGTCATCGGTAACTTCCACCGAACCGTCGGCGTGCAATACCACGTCGATGGACTTGGCGTGGCCGGCCAGCGCCTCGTCGACCGAGTTGTCGACCACTTCCTGCACCAGATGATTGGGGCGGGAGGTATCGGTGTACATGCCTGGGCGGCGCTTGACTGGGTCCAGGCCAGAGAGGACTTCAATGTCGGCGGCGTTGTAGCGACTGCTCATGCGTGTGTTTCAGGTGGTTCAAGACAGCGAAGCATGGGGCGCGCGGGCGGCCATGGTCAAGCCGACGAGGGCTGGCCTAGCGATAACCCTGCGCCTGCAACGAGAACAGGTGCGCATAGTGGCCATCCAGAGTCATCAGTTGCTGGTGGCTGCCGTGTTCGACGATGCGCCCGTCCTGGATGACGATGATCTGATCGGCCATGCGTACGGTCGAGAAACGATGCGAAATGAGGATCGCGATGCGGTTGCCGGCCAGATCGCGGAAATGTTCAAAGATGCTGGCTTCGGCTTCAGCGTCCATCGCTGCGGTCGGCTCGTCCAGCACCAGGATGTCGGCCTGCGAACGCATGAACGCCCGCGCCAGCGCGATCTTCTGCCATTGGCCGCCGGACAGCTCGCGTCCCTCGCGGAACCATTTGCCGAGTTGCGTGTTGAAACCGGAGGGCAAGCCTTCGATGAACTCGCTGGCCATGCCCTTGTCGCTCGCTTCGCGCCAGCGCGCCTCATCCTCGAAATGACGTACATCACCGGCGCCCACATTTTCGCCGACACGCATCTGGTAGCGCGCGAAATCCTGGAAGATCACGCCGATGCGCTGCAGCAGGGTACTTTCGTCCCAGTCGCGCAGATCGGTGCCATCGAGCAGGATGCGACCGGAGTCGGGTGAATACAGACGCGTCAGCAGCTTGATCAGCGTGGTCTTGCCGGAGCCATTCTGGCCGACCAGTGCCAGCGATTCGCCGGGACGGATGTGCAGGTTGATATCGTGCAGCGCCGGCTCGCTGGCGCCGGGATAGGTGAAGCTGACCTGCTCGAAACGGATACCGTCATTCGGCTTCGCACCTTGCTGAGACGTGCCCGGCGAGGGCGGCACCGGCGTTTCCAGGTATTCGTACAGGGTCGACAGATAGAGGTTGTCCTCATACATGCCGCCGATCGCCGACAGCATTGCCGATACCGCCGACTGACCCTGCCGGAACAGCGCCAGGTACATGGTCATCTGGCCAAGCGTTATGCGGCCGATCACCGTGGTCATGGCGATCCACGCATAGGCGCCATACAGCGTGATCGTGCCCAGCAGGCCAAGCCCGAAGCCCCAGCTTTCGCGACGCACCGTCAGGTCGCGGTCTTCGCTGTAGAGCTTGTCGAAAATATCGCGGTAGCGGTCCAGCAGCAGCGGCCCGAGCCCGAACAGCTTGACCTCCTTGGCATGGTCTTCGCGCGCCAGCACGGTTTCCAGGTACAGCTGCATGCGCGTTTCCGGCGAACGCCAGCGAAACAGCCGGAACGCATCGCCGGAAAATTTCGTTTCGGAGAGGAACGACGGCAACCCGGCCAGCAACAACACGGCTACCGCCCATGGCGAAAAATGGAACAGCAAGGTGCCGTAGCTGATCAGCGAAATCGCGTTCTGGCCCAAGCCGAAGGTGCGCGTAACCAGCGACAGCGGCCGGGTCGACGCCTCGCGCCGGGCGCGGGTGAGCTTGTCGTAGAACTCGGAATCCTCGAAGTGCGCCAGCTCCAGCGTCAGCGCCTTCTCCAGGATCATCACGTTGACGCGCTGCCCCAGCTGGGCACGCAGCAGCGACTGGCACAGCGACAGCCCGCGTTGCGCGCCGGCCAGCGCCGCCAGCAGGATGCCTTCCAGTGCTACCCACTTGAACACCGGCGCCAGCGGGGCATGCCCGTTGGCTGCCCACAGATGACTCGCCGTCACCACTGCATCGACGATATGCGCGCCGATATAAGCCACGCCGGCCGGCAACAGACCCGCAATGAGGGTCAACAGCGCCAGCGCGATCGTCAGCAGCCGGCTAGTACTCCAGACCAACTCCAGCGCCCGTCCGCTATAACGGAACACGCCGAGGAAGCTGCGTGTGAGGTCGGTGGATTCGGTCGATGGTGGGCTGGGATTGGGTGACACTTGGAAGGGATTGTCGCGACGAAGCGGCATGCGCGGAAGTCCCGAGATGGGGCCTATGGCGCGCTGCGCAAGCCGTTGCGCGGTGTTGCCTGGTGAGTTGTTGCTTGTTGATGCTGGGGTTTTGGGTTTCCAGGGAAAGCGCCAAGGGGCTTTCTTTGATCGTGAGACGACGCTCTGCTCCCTCTCCCCTCCGGGGAGAAGGTTGGGGTGAGGGGTGGGTGCTCGCGGGACCGTCCATTTTTCGTCACCCCTGCGAAGGCAGGGGCCCAGCGCCCTTACCCGTGACCTCGTCGATCCCCTTTTGCTCTTGCTGCTCTTGTAGGAGCGCACCCTGTGCGCGATGCACTTGTGGGAGCGACTTCAGTCGCGATGCTCTGGCTTGGCTTTGCTGTTTGGTTTGCTTGCTTTAGAGCTCAAGAGCGTTTCGTCCTCCTACGGAGGGCGAGTCACTTTTCTCTTGCGTGGTGTATAGACCGAGGAGATAGGTAACAGACGTGCCAGGACATAGGTAACAGTTTAATCGGCTTCCCGCATGTCGATGCTGGCCAATCGATGATGTGCGAAGTACAGCGTGTAGACGCCGTCTTGGGTGTCGT
>JBAPPP010000522.1:0-2029 GCA_049280175.1 Rhodanobacter sp. | reverse complement strand
GAATGGCACATTTGCGATGCAACGAGTTGGTGTTAGCGAAAGCGAGTTTTGAGAAAGCGGCTAAGCTCGATGCGAATTGGAAGAAATTGTGTACCGCTCATCTTGATGAGATTGCTCAGCAGCTAACCGGGAACCTTGGACTGCTGCCGGTCCCGTAGACACCATCCTAAGCTAATTGCCTCTGCTGCTCGAACTGCATTGGGCTGATGTAGCCGAGGGTCGAGTGGCGTCGCCTGTTGTTGTAGAACCGCTCGATGTAGTCGAATACCTCGGCCTTGGCATGATCTCGCGTCCGGTAGACCTTACCGTCCGTGCGCTCGGTCTTGAGCGACTTGAAGAAGCTCTCCATCGCCGAGTTGTCCCAGCAGTTACCCGACCGACTCATGCTGCAAGTGATGCCCAGTTCGCCCAACAGCCGCTGGAACCTATCGCTGGTGTATTGGCTGCCGCGGTCGGAGTGATGCAGCAGTGCATCCGGCTGGCCTCGTCGCCAGATCGCCATCATCAGAGCGTCGGTCACAAGCTGCGTGGTCATCTGGGGCTGCATAGACCAACCCACCACCCGACGGGAATACAGGTCCAGCACCACCGCCACATACAGCCAGCCCTCGGCAGTCCATAGGTAGGTAAAGTCAGCCACCCACTTCTGGTTCGGTGCGCTCGCCTGGAACTGTCGATCAAGAAGGTTCGGCGCGATCGCGCTGCTGGATCGTTCGCCGCGGTCGATCGGCAACCCGCGCCGTCGTGGTCGTGCACGCAGTGCCTGACTACGCATCAGTCGCTCGATGCGATGCAACCCACATTGATGACCGGCTTCCAGCACGTCACGCCAGACCCGGCGGGCACCGTAAGTGCGATCACTGTCGACAAAACTCAGACGGGTCTGGCGACCGATAACTTCGTCATCCAAGCTGCGTCGGCTCCGCGGCCGCGTCAGCCACGCATAGAACCCACTACGAGAGACACCGAGCGCCTCGCACACCATTGCTACCGGCCAGGCCCCTCGGTGCTTCGCCACAAAGCCGAACTTCACATCGACTCCTTGGCGAAATAGGCCGCGGCTTTTTTCAGGATGTCTCGCTCCATTTTGAGCTTGGCAACTTCCTTGCGCAGCTGATCAATCTCGGCTTGCTCAGGCTTCAGCTGCCCTTGGCCAGGGAACGCATGCTGCGGATCTGCCGTCAGCTCCCGAACCCATTTGCGCAACACGTTCTCGTGCAGATCCAAATCGCGCGCTGCTTGGCCGATCGCTACGCCACGCTCCATGACCAGCCGCACCGCCTCACGCTTGAACTCGCTGCTGAATGTTCTTCTCGTCGCCATGAACCACCTCCGGTTTCATCATCACACCTAAACGTGGTGTCTGTGAAACCGGCAGCAGTCTACCTACTGATCCTCTTCATGGGGACACTGATAGGTTGGCTCTTCATTAGTTTTGCGGACGACGGCAGGCCCTGGCTTCATCCAGAAGCCTACTGGCATGATTGCGGCTAGCGCGTTCTTGCTTATTCGAAATGAAGGGATGACGGGACGCGGAGCGAAATAATGGCTGCTTGCGACCCTAAGCTGACTTAGCCGCTGATGTCGAATCGCGCTCAATATTCATTTTCAAACCACTGGTGATGAACGGATGAATGCCCATCTCCCGCGATGCTTGATTGGATGCGCGCTGTTAGCTGGCACCTCGGCGTATGCAGGAGAGCGCGGCGGTCAATTCACCTCCTTTGCTGGCTTCGATCTAGGTGCACCTACGCTTGGTCAAGTGGCAGACAAACTTGGGGCGGCCAAGCTTGTGGAAACAGGCGATGCTGGCGAGTACACGGCGTCAATTTGCTATCGCACGCCGTTCGGCTTGGTCTACTTTCAATCTGGCGAAATGGGTGGGCGACAGCACCATTTGCTTGGGTTTGGCATCGGTGAATCTGACTCGACAAAAGCAAAGGTCTGCGCGAGCTGGCCGTCCTCTCGTGCCGTACCCGACCTGTCCATCGGAGGTGTTTATCTCGGAATGTCGAAAGCCGCTTTCGCC
>JBAPPP010000521.1:0-2580 GCA_049280175.1 Rhodanobacter sp. | reverse complement strand
GCGCGACCAACCCGGATGGTTCGCTGACTTACTCCTTCCTCGACAGCCTGATCGCGATCAAGCCGATGTATTTGATCCGCTGGGCCGGTGGCCTGCTGATCCTGCTCGGCATGGTGGTGATGGCGTGGAACCTGTGGCACACCGCAGCGGATGCCCGCGCCCGCAAGATCAAACCGATTCCCGTACCGATCCCCGAGCCAACGCCGCATCAAGTACCTGCCCCATTGCCGGCCGCCGGTTGAGGATCACGACATGGCATACAAGCATTTCGAAATCATCGAGAAAAACGTCGGCCTGCTGGGCATCTTGATCGCGATCATGGTTTCGCTCGGCGGGCTCGCTGAAATCACGCCGCTGTTCATCGAGGCGCATACAATCAAAGCGCCGCCCGGCGTGAAGCCGTATGACCCGCTGCGCCTGGCTGGCCGGGACATCTATGTGCGCGAGGGTTGCTTTCTTTGCCATTCGCAACAGATCCGCGCACTGCGTTTCGAGACCCAGCGCTACGGTCACTACTCCACGGTCGGCGAATCGGTTTATGACCGTCCGTTCCAGTGGGGCTCCAAACGCATCGGCCCGGATCTGGCCCGCATCGGCGGCAAATATTCCGATGACTGGCAGCGGATGCACCTGATGAATGCGCAGCAGGTGGTCCCCGCATCGAACATGCCGCACTTTCCGTGGCTGGCCGACAACAAACTCGATGCAGCGCAGATCCAGGCCAGCATGCGCACGCTGCGCCGACTGGGTGATCCGTACAGCGATGCGGACATTGCTGGCGCGCCGACCGCCGTCGACGGCAAGACCGAAATGGATGCACTGATCGCCTATCTGCAAGGCCTGGGCATCAAGAACGAACCGACATCGTCCAACTCGGCCGAAGCCAGCGACGGAGGTGCGCCATGAGCCCGATCTGGGGACAGGTAGCTGGCGCCTTCATCCTGACCATGATGATCACCTTCATCGGCATCTGGTTCTGGGCCTGGCGCAAGCACCACCAGCGCGTGTTTGATGAGATGGCGCTGCTGCCGACGCAGGAAGACTTTGACGTACATCACGCCGGCACGCTGGCAGACACTCGGGAGTATCACCCATGAGCACAGGCTGGTCGTTGTGGGTGATGTGCCTGGTGGTGGTGAACCTGAGCATCACGTTGTTCCTGTTCCTGTGGGGGCCGCGGGTGAAAATCCCCACGCTGCCCGACGGCACCAGCGGCCATGTATGGGGACATGGCGAACTGCGCGAGGGCGTGCGTCGTTTGCCTCGCTGGTGGCTGCTGATGTCGGGCAGCATGTTTGTGGCTGGCTTTACGTACCTGGCGCTGTTTCCGGGCTTCGGCAACTTCAAGGGTTTACTGGGCTGGACCTCGCATGGCGAACTGGCGCGCAACGTGGCGAGCAACAATGTCGCGTTCGCCGAGGAGATGAAGCGCTTCGAGCTGTACCCGGTCGAGCAGCTCGCCGGCGATCCAGCCGCCCAGCAGATGGGCAAGGTGTTGTTCGGCGACAACTGTGCCGCCTGCCATGGCCGCGCCGGCAAGGGCAATCAAAAACTCGGTGCACCTGATCTCACCGACGCCGACTGGCTGTACGGCGGCGACGGCAAGGCCATCACAACCAGCATCCATGACGGTCGTGCCGGCGTGATGCCGCCGTGGGCGAGCCTGGGCGAGGAGAACGTGAAAAATCTCGCCCAATATGTGCTTAGTCTGTCCGACTCACCGCACGATGCAGCCAAGGCGGCGGCCGGAAAGCCGCTGTTTGTCACCTGCGCTGCCTGTCACGGCCCGGATGGGAAGGGCAACCAGGCGCTCGGCGCACCCAACCTCACGGACCACATCTGGCTGCACGGTGGCAGTGTTGCCGATATCGAAGCCACTATCGGTGGCGGCCGGCAGGGCCATATGCCGGCGTGGAGCCCCCGCCTCAGTGACGACCAGATCCACGTGCTGGCCGCCTATGTCTACCACTTGTCGCACCGCGATGATGTCACGCCATGACGCCCGCGCTTTAACCCGTGCATCGAGCTGGTATCGCCAGCCGGTGCTGTGGCTTGGAGCGGTCGTCTTCGTCGCATCGATGGCGGGGTGCGTATGGCTGATCGTGGTGAGCTCCCGTCACGCCGATATCCCGTTGGATACGTCACACACCGTGTTCGGGGTGCCGGCCAGCAGCCATAGCAGTGGCGGCGCTTCACCATGAACACCTATGCGGCATGGGCCCAGCCGCAGCTTGCGGCGCAGGTATTGCGTACCCGCCGAGATGGTCACAGCGAGATCGCCCTGAGTGTCCAAGGCCTGCGCGGCGCGCAGCAGGTGTTGCGTCTGGAACAGCTCATCCACGGATTGCCTGGCGTGCAACGGGTCGCCATCGATGTACCCGCCAAGCGCGTGCGCGTGGTCTGGGATAAACAGCTCACATCGCTGCCGGGCTTGCTCGATGCGTTCCCTGGCGCCCATTGCAGGGCGCAACCGCTGCGTCACGACAGCATCGACGACGCTCGTTCGCGCGAGTCGCATGACGCGTTGAAGCGCCTGCTGGTCGCCGGCATGTTCGCGATGCAGGTGATGACCTACGCCTT
>JBAPPP010000520.1:0-2286 GCA_049280175.1 Rhodanobacter sp. | reverse complement strand
CAGGCCAGCACCAGCCAGGCGACATCCGGATGCGTCTCCTGCGCGGAAAGAATGCCGGCAGCAGGGCCGATCGCGTCGTAGCGATCCACGATCTGCGGCAGGCTGGCGCGCAGCGGATCATCGCGTTGCTCGTTGCGCACCGAGACAAAGGCGCGCTCGGTCACTGCGGCGAGCAGACGCCACGTGCGCAGCAGCTGCGGCTCGCCCGCGTAGGCAAGCTGCGCCTTGTCGCGCTGCATGCGCCGACTGGCGCCGCCGGACAGCAGCAATCCGTAGATCGGTGGCGCGGCCTTGGCGCTCATGCGACGGCTCCGCCGACGATGTGATCGATGTCGTGCTTGCCGCCGGTTTTCTTGAGCAGGCGAATCTCACCGATCACGATGTCGTGCGACATCGCCTTGCACATGTCATAGATGGTGAGCGCAGCAATGCTGGCGCCGGTAAGCGCCTCCATCTCTACGCCGGTGCTGCCGCGGCACGACACAGTGCAATCGATCAGCGCATCGCAGCCGTCCATGTGGATCGCGATATCGCACTTGTCCAGGCTCAACGGATGGCACAACGGAATCAGCTGCGAGGTGGCCTTGGCGCCCATCACGCCGGCGACATGCGCCACGGTAAAGACCGCACCCTTCGGCGTGACATAGCCTGCCGCGTGCAGCGCGTCGGCCACGTCGGCCGGGAACGTCACCCGCGCACGCGCCTGCGCCGTGCGATGGGTTACCGGCTTGGTACCGACATCCACCATGCGTGGCTGCTGCGATTCGTCGACGTGCGAAAGCTTCATCTATCCTCCGATGTAATGCATTTCTATTTTATGGCGGGCATTGTTACGTCGCTCCGCGCGCTCCTCGCTGTAGCGGTCGGCACGGCGCAGCCATACGTCACGCAGGCGATCGAGCAGTTGTTCGTCACTATCTCCCTCGCGCAATGGGCCACGCAGGTCGGTGCCCTGGGTTGCGAACAGGCACGTATAGAGCATGCCTTCGGAAGATAGCCGGGCGCGCGTGCAGCTACCGCAGAACGGCTCGCTGACCGAAGAGATCACGCCGATCTCACCGGCGCCATCGCGGAAACGGAAGCGCGTGGCAACCTCGCCCGGGTAGCGCGCCGGCAGCGCCTCCAGCGGCCAGCGTGCGTCGATGCGTTCGATCAGCACCCGCGAGGGCACCACGTCGTCGGGCGTCCAGTCGTTGCGATTACCGACGTCCATATATTCAATGAGCCGCACCACAATGCCGCTGCCGCGAAAGCGCTCGACCAGGTCGACTACGGTGTGCTCGTTGACACCACGCTGTACCACCGCGTTGAGCTTGATCCCTTGTGGATAGCCGGCCGCCTGAGCCGCATCGATGCCGGCCAGCACGTCGTCGAGCGCGCCGCGCCCACCACTCATGCGATGGAATAGTGCGGGGTCGAGCGTATCCAGACTCACCGTCATGCGATCGAGACCGGCATCGCGCAGTTCAGCGGCATGCCGGGACAGCAGCACGCCGTTGGTAGTCATCGCGAGATCCTTGATGCCATCGATGCGCCGCAATCGCGCCACCAGCTCAGCCAGCTTGGGACGCAGCAGCGGCTCGCCGCCCGTGAGGCGCAGCTTGCTCACACCCAGTTGCGCAGCCAGTCGGCACAGCCGCTCGATCTCGTCGAAGCTTAGGCGTTCGTCGTTGCGCAGGAATTCGAAGTGCTCGCCGTAGGTCGCCTCGGGCATGCAATACGGGCAACGGAAATTGCAGCGGTCCATCACCGAGATGCGCAGGTCGTGCAGTGCCCGGCCAAGACGATCCCGCGGCAATTCGGCGGCAATCGGTGGATTCGTGGCGGCGTGGGGGGATGTCATGTCACCAACGATAGAACGCTGCCGCCGTGCCGGCTACCACAACGTTCTGGCCGGGCGGCAACTGCACGAAGCCGTGGGTACGCGGCAGCGAGGAGAAATCGCCTGAAGTCCGCGATGGCACCGGATGCGCCAGCGCCCTGCCGGATGCATCATGCTGCACGTGCGCAGGTATAAAACAGGTCAGGTTTGCGTTGGTGTCGACCGCTGCATCCATGCAAACGTGCTCCAGGGGCTCCGCGGCGGCCCCCATGGACGCCAGCAACGCCGGCATCACATAGCGAATCGCACAGACCAGGGCCGATACCGGGTTGCCGGGCAGCGCGAACACGGCCTGCCCTTGCGGCCCGATGCCAAACCACATCGGCTTGCCTGGCCGTTGTGCGATGCGATGAAACACGCAGCGCACACCGAGCGCATCGAGGGCGGCCGGCACATGGTCGCGC
>JBAPPP010000519.1:0-9075 GCA_049280175.1 Rhodanobacter sp. | reverse complement strand
CTTTAGGCCTGGACCTGCAGCCCTTGAGTTACAACGCCGCGACGGCCACCACCTTGGGATGCTCCTCTACATCACGGACAGTGATTGCGGGCGAATCGCATAACAACTGTGCGATCGATACCGCTGCTTCGCGTCCGTCATAAACCGCGCGCACCACCAGATCGGCGCCGCGCACATTGTCGCCACCGGCAAAAATGCGGGGATGGCTGGTCTGCAATGGCAACGCACCATCGGCGCCGGTGATGACGCGGCCGGACGGTGCCAGCTTCACGCCATGCGAGGTCAGCCAGTCCGGCGGACTGGGCAGGAAGCCGAACGACTGGATCACCACGTCCGCCTCGATCTCGCATTCCGTGCCAGCCACGTTGCGCGGACGCGGCCTGCCGTCACCGTCATCGATCAGCGCGGTCTCGATCACGCGTACCGCACATACGCCACCGTGTTCGTTCCCGAGAATCTCCAGCGGCTGGCGATGGAACAGGAATTCCACGCCCTCCTCGCGGCTGTAACCGACTTCGCGCGCCGAGCCGGGCATGCTGGCCTCGTCACGGCGATAGACGCAGGTGACCGATGCTGCACCCAGACGGATCGCGGTGCGGTTGCAGTCCATGCCGGTATCGCCGCCGCCCAGCACCACCACGCGCTTGCCCTTCAGATCGAACGCGTGCGCCGGTAGCTCGTCACGCAGCAGCCGCTCGGTATTTGCAATCAGGAACGGCAAGGCATCATGCACGCCGCGCAGTTCGCGACCGGGCAACTGGCCGTCCACATAGGTATAGGCGCCGGTGCCAACGAACACCGCGTCGTATTCGTCCACCAGCTGACCGAACTCCACATCGCGCCCTACCTCGCGGCCGAGCAGGAAGCGCACACCCATCCCTTCCAGCACTTCACGACGCGTGCGCACTACCGCCTTGTCCAGCTTGAACGGCGGAATGCCAAACGTGAGCAGGCCGCCGATCTCGTGCTGGCCATCGTAGACATCGGCGGCAATGCCGACACGACGCAGACGGTCCGCACACGACAACCCTGCAGGACCTGCACCGACGATCGCCACACGCTTGCCGGTCTCGCGCACCGCCGACAGATCCGGCCGCCAGCCCTGGCGCAATGCCTCATCGGTCACCCAACGCTCCACGCTGCCGATCGTCACCGCGCCAAACGCGGTTTGCTCCAGCGTGCAGGCACCTTCGCACAGGCGGTCCTGCGGGCAAACCCTGCCGCAGATCTCCGGCAACGGATTGGTTTCGTGCATCAACGTGGCCGCTTCCATGATGCGGCCCTGCTGCACCAGCTTCAGCCAGTTCGGAATGTAGTTGTGCACCGGGCAGACGTGTTCGCAATACGGATTGCCGCAATCGATGCAGCGCTCCGCCTGCGTCCCCACACTGGCCGTATTGAAATCACCACCGATCTCGCCGTAGCCAAGCACGCGGATCGCGACGGGCACAGTGCGCGGTGGCTGTCGCGGCTCGTTGAGAAACTGAAACAGCTTGTCGCTCATGCGGCCACCCTCAATTCTTCCGCCAACGCGGCGAGGCTCGCCGCCTTCGGCTTCACCAGCCAGAACTTGTATTGCAGGCCGCGGAAATCGCGCAGGATCTGCTGCCCCCAGGCGCTGCCGGTCAGCTCCGCGTGCCGCGTGACGAGCCGACGCAGATGCTGCATGTAGTTCTCCATGCCTTCGGGCGAGATACGCAGGATGTCGACCAGTTCGTGGTTGTAGCAGTCGACGAAATCGCGCTCGAGGTCCAGCACGTAGGCGAAGCCACCGGTCATGCCCGCGCCGAAGTTGAGGCCGACTTTGCCGAGTACCGCGACCACGCCGCCGGTCATGTACTCACAGCAATGGTCGCCGGCACCCTCGACCACCGCCATCGCGCCGGAGTTGCGCACTGCGAATCGTTCACCCGCGCGACCCGCAGCGAACAACTCGCCGCCAGTCGCGCCGTAGAGGCAGGTGTTGCCGACGATCGCCGCGTCCTGGCTGGCATACGGCGCATCCAGCGGCGGGCGCACCACAATGCGGCCACCAGCCATGCCCTTGCCGACACCGTCATTGGCCTCGCCAGTAAGATCGATATGCAGGCCGCCGGCGTTCCACGCGCCGAGACTCTGCCCTGCTGCGCCTTCCAGCCTGAGGCTGATCGGGCGTTCATCCATGCCGTGGTCGCCGTGCCGACGCGCGATCGCACCGGATAGCCGCGCACCGATCGCGCGATCGGTGTTGGCGATCGCATAGTTGAAATGACCACTCTCGCCCAGCTCCACCAGCGGTGCCGTATCCACGGCAATACGTAAAGCGAGCGAGGCATCGTCACGCATCGGATTGCGCCCCAGCGTGCAGGCGAAATCGCTGCTGGCGCTCAGGCCGGCGCCATCGATCAGTGGCGTGAGGTCGAGCTTGTGCTGCACCGGCGTGGTACCCACGATCTGCTCCAGCAGCTCAGTACGACCGACGATCTCGCCGAGGCTGCGCACGCCCAGTTGCGCCAGGTGTGCGCGCACGTCCTCGGCAACGAAGCGGAAATAATTCATCACCATTTCCGGCAAGCCGATGAAGTGTTCCTTGCGCAACACCGGATGCTGGGTCGCCACACCAGTGGCGCAATTGTTGAGGTGGCAGATGCGCAGATACTTGCAGCCCAGCGCGACCATCGGGCCGGTGCCGAAACCAAAGCTCTCGGCGCCAAGCAAGGCTGCCTTGATCACGTCCAGACCGGTTTTCAGTCCGCCGTCGGTCTGCAATCGTACTCGCCCGCGCAGGTCGTTGCGGCGCAGCGTCTGCTGCGTTTCGGCCACGCCCAGTTCCCACGGCGTGCCGGCGTACTTGATCGAGGTCAGCGGGCTGGCGCCGGTGCCGCCGTCGTGACCGCTCACCGTAATGAGATCCGCACCCGCCTTCACCACGCCGGCCGCAACAGTGCCGACGCCGGCATGCGAGACCAGCTTCACCGAGATCAATGCACTCGGGTTCACTTCTTTCAGGTCGTGAATCAGCTGGGCCAGATCCTCGATCGAATAGATGTCATGATGCGGCGGCGGCGAGATCAAACCGATACCGGGCTTCGCGTAACGCAACCGGGCGATGGTGGCGTCGACCTTGTGGCCCGGTAGCTGGCCGCCCTCGCCGGGCTTGGCGCCCTGGGCGATCTTGATCTGCAGTACTTCGGCGTTGACCAGATACGCCGGCGTCACACCGAAACGGCCCGAGGCGACCTGCTTGATCTTCGACATCTTCTCGGTGCCGTAGCGCGCCGGGTCCTCACCGCCCTCACCGGAATTGCTGCGGCCACCCAACCGGTTCATGCCGATCGCGAGCGCTTCGTGCGCTTCCGGCGACAACGCGCCGAGCGACATGCCCGCCGAATCGAAGCGCTTGAGGATCGCCTCGATCGGTTCGACTTCATTCAACGCGAGTGGCACCGCCGCGGACTTCAACCCCAACAGGTCGCGCAGCGCCGACGGCGGTCGATGATCGACGTGGTCGGCATACACCCGGTAGTCCGCCGGATTGCCGGTGCGCACCGCGAGCTGCAGTGCGGCGATCACGTCCGGGTTGTACATGTGGTACTCACCGCCGTAGACAAACTTGTACAGACCGCCGGCGCGCAGCGGCAGCGCCTGGTTCCACGCCTCGGCCGCGAGCAGGCGCTGGTCGTGCTCGAGTTCTGCAAAGCCGGCGCCGGAAATGCGTGAAGGCGTACTGGGAAAACACATGCTCACCACTTCCGGTGCCAGCCCGACGATCTCGAACAGCTGCGCGCCGCGATAGCCGGCGATGGTGGAAATGCCCATCTTGGAGAGGATCTTCAGCAATCCTTTGCGGATGCCACGTCGATAGCTGCGGCCGATCTCCACGCGGTCGCCGTCGATGTGTCCCTCGCGACCGAGCTCGAACAGACTCTGGTAGGCCAGCCACGGGTAGATCGCCGTGGCACCGAAGCCGACCAGGCAGGCGAACTGGTGCGGGTCGCGTGGCGTCGCGGTCTCCACGATGATGTTGCACTGGCAGCGCAGGCCCTGATCGATCAGATGTGCGTGTACGGCACCGGTTGCCAACAGTGCATGGATCGGCAGCTGTTCGCGCTGCGGGTAGCGGTCGCTGAGGAAGACCAGCGCACAACCACCGCGCACCGCTAGCGCCACTTGTTCACAAAGCGAGCATAGGGCCGACTCCAGATTTTTCTCATCAGGTGAATACATCAGATCAAAGCGCGGCGTGCCGACAAACTGCGGCAGCGCCAGCAGCTGCCGCAGCTTGCGCTGCGACAGGATCGGTGAGTTGATCAGCACCTGCTTCGCGTTCTCCGCTTTCAGCTCGAACACATTGCCTTCCGCTCCGATCTGCGTCACCAGCGACATCACCAGCTTCTCGCGCAGCGGATCGATCGGCGGATTGGTGACCTGCGCGAAACCCTGGCGGAAGCGGTCGAACAGCGGCCGCACCTGACGCGACATCGCCGCGACCGGGGTATCGTCACCCATCGAGCCGGTCGCTTCGGCTTCGAGTTCGGCGATCACCTTGAGTACCGTCTCGCGTTCCTCGCGCGACAGGCCGTACAGCTTCTGATAGCAGTGCAGCTCGTCGACGGGCAGCGGCTCGGCCGCCAGCGAGGGGTCGATCAGATCCGATTCCAGATAGCTCACACCGGCACGCAGCCAATCGCGATACGGCGCACGCGTGCGGTTGATTTCGTCGATGTCGGCATCGCGCAGCAGCCGATGCCGGGTGAAATCCACCGCGATCATCTCGCCTGGAGCCAGACGGCCCTTCGCGACCACGCGGGCGGACGGCACGTCCCACAGACCGGCCTCGGACGCCACGATCAAGTGGTTGTCGTCCGACAACGCCCAGCGCGCGGGCCGCAGGCCGTTGCGATCTAGTGTACAGGCGGCATAGCGGCCGTCGCACATCACCAGCCCGGCCGGGCCGTCCCATGGTTCGCTGTGCAGCGCGTAGTACTCGTAGAACGCAGCGAGGTCCTCGTCGATATTCTCGCGCGCGGCGAATGCCGGCGGCACCAGCACACGCATCGCGGCGAGCAGGTCGAGTCCGCCCGCCAGCAAAATCTCCAGCGCGTTGTCCAGACTCTCCGAGTCGGAACCCTGCTGGCGCACCAGCGGCCCGATATCCGAAAGATCTACCCGTGGCGAACGCATGATCGACTCGCGCGCCTGCATCCAGCGCCGGTTCGCGCGGATCGTGTTGATCTCGCCATTGTGCGCAAGCAGGCGGAACGGCTGCGCCAGCCGCCACTGCGGCGTGGTGTTGGTGGAGAAGCGCTGATGGAACACTGCTGCATCGGCGGCCAGCGCTGGGTGGTTGAGGTCCGCGAACACCTCGCGCAGCCGACCCGGCGCGGCCATGGCCTTGTAGCCGATCACCGAAGCAGACAGAGTCACCACATAGAACTGCGGGTCGTCGCTCAGCGCGGTCTCGGCACGACGCCGCGCGCGGAACAACGCCAGCTCGAAAGTCTCATCGTCCATGGCTGCGCCAGCATCGACAAACACCTGCCGAACTCGCGGCTGTGCTGCGGCGGCAAGCGGGCCGCAGGCCTCGGCGTTCACTGCCACATCGCGCCAGCCGGCGACATGCACACCTTCTTCAGCGAGATGGCGCTCCAATACAAGGGCGGCCTCGTCGCCACCGGCCGGGTCGAGAAACACCACGCCCGCGGCAAAGCGTTCGGCAAGTGAGATACCTGACTCCGTCGCCAGCGCGCGCAGCCAGTCGTGCGGCCGATGCAGCAACACACCGCAACCATCGCCACTCACACCATCGGCATTCACCGCGCCACGATGCGAGAGTTTCGCCAGCGCGGCGAACGCGGTATCGACCACCCAGGCACTGGCGCGGCCATCGATCTGCGCCACTAGGCCGAAGCCGCAGCTGTCGTGTTCAAAACTGGCGTCGTACAGACGCGGCGCAACTTGCATGACCGAAACCCTCTTCACTGGCTAACGATTCGCTGAGGCGCAAACGGCCTGCCGCAACAAGGGCGGCAAGCAGCTTGTGGAAGGCTTGCGAGCCGACTTTACGCACATTTTGTGCGCCGCGTCAAAGCCATTTAGGCGTCCAAATGAAAATCCGCCCCGACGGTGTAACAGCGCGCGCTCACAAACCGGCGCAGTGGGCACCAGCGGATAGCGCGACACGACGCCATTTCTACCGTCTCGCCGCGGCCGCAAAGCTCATGGATAATCGACCGCATGCCCAAGCCCATCCCGTTCCCGCGTCCTCTTCTTTCCGGCCTGATCGCCGGTGCATTGCTGACTGGCGCGCTCGCCACTCCGGCGACCGCCCAGCAGGACAACAAGAGCCACACCGAACAGGCGGCGGCTGAGCAGAAGCTCGCCGATGTCCGCAGCAAGATGGCGGCGCTGGCGAAGCAGCAGGCCGATACCGCGGCACGCCGCGACAGCGTCAACGCCCAGCTGGCGCAGCAGGCCGATGCGCTGGCCAGCGCGGCGCGAGCGGTACACCAGACCGACACCGATCTGGCGGCCAAGCAGCACGATCTGGATCAGTTGCAGCAGCAACGAGCGGATCTGCAGCAAAAGCTGGACAGCCAGCACGCGGCGATTGCCGATCTGCTGCGAGCGACCTATGCGCTCGATCAAGGCTCGGATCTTCGTCTGCTGCTGGGTGACGAAGACGTGGCACGCATCTCGCGCGCGCTGGTGTATTCGAAGTATTTCCAGCAAGACCGCGTTCAGCGCGTGCAGCAGCTGATGGCCGACCTGGCCAAACTGCAGGATCTGGAAAATGCGATCACCCATCAGCAACAGGCGTTGCAGGCCACCAAGCTGCAACGCGAACAGCAGGCACAGATACTGGCCGCACAGCGCACTGCGCAGCAGAAGCTGGCGGCAGACACCGATGCGCAATACAAGGACCAGGCGCAGCGACTGGCCGCGCTGAAGCAAAACGCGCAATCGCTCAACCAGCTGGTCGACAAGTTGCAGAAGGCGATCGAGGAGGCCGCGCGCGAAGCGGCAGCCCGTGACGCCGCCGCACGCGAGGCGGCACGCAAGCAGCACCCCGGCCATAACGTGCCTCCGCCACCTACGCCCGTCGGCAGCGCCACCGCCGATATTCGCGGCAACCTGCCCTGGCCCGCCAGCGGGGTGGTCAACAGCTACGGCAACGGCGTACTGATCAAGGCCAATGGCGGCAGTGAGATTCACGCAGTGGCACGCGGCCGGGTGATCTACGCCGGTTTCCTACGCGGTTACGGCATGTTGCTGATCGTCAACCACGGCAACGGCTGGATGAGCATGTACGGCAACAACGAGACCCTGCTGCATGCCGTCGGCGATCAGGTCGAGGTCGGCGAGGCGATCGGTACCGCCAGTCCACCTACCGGCATCAACACGGGGGTGTACTTCGAACTGCGCAAAGACAGCCAGCCGGTCGATCCGCGCAGCTGGCTAAGCCAGCGCCGTTGACGCTTTCGACACCGAGTCGCAGGCTAGGGGCGTACTCTGGAGGAATCGGCGACCAACTTCGCAGGAATTGCGCCCGCGTTCGGTTGTCATAGCCCATATATTCAGTCGCGTTCCGGCGCGACACTTGTCTTTTGCATGGAGTCCCCAGCATGCGTCTTTCCACTCGTAGCCAGATCACCTTGCTGCTGGCTGTCCCGCTACTTCTTGCAGCGCCGCTCACGCACGCGCAAACGACGCCTGCCGCGGCCGCCAGTGTGGCCGCGCCGCCGGTCGATCTGCCTGCTGCCATCAGCACCAGCGCTCCGGCCCATGCCAGTTCCAGCAATGATCAGGTCGACCTGGACGACATCCGCAATTTCAGCCGGGTTTATGAAGTGGTGCGTCAGGCCTACGTGGAAAAGGTCGACAACAAGACCCTGATGAAGGCGGCGATCACCGGCATGCTCAGCGGACTCGATCCGCACAGCGAGTACCTGGACCGTGAGGGCCTGACCCAGCTCAACGAAGACACCACCGGCCAATACAGTGGCCTCGGCATCGAGGTGTTGCAGGAAGATGGCGGCCTGCGCATCATCTCGCCGATCGACGACACCCCGGCAGCGCGTGCCGGCATCAAGGCGGGCGACAGCATCGTCAAGATCAACGGCACCGTGATCGATCCGCAGAACGTCGACAGCATGTTCGACCAGCTGCGCGGCAAGCCCGGCAGCAAGATCACCCTGACCATCGTTCATGCGAACAGCGACAAGTTGATCGACCTGAATATGGTGCGCGAAAACATCGCGGTCAGCAGCGTCAAGGTACGTGAGCTGGAACCGGGCTACGCCTATGTGCGGGTCAGCCAGTTCCAGGACGACACCGCCAGTGATCTGGATAAAAAGCTCGGCGAACTGATCAAGAAGAACGGCCCGCAGAAGGGTGCCGTGCTGGATCTGCGCAACAACCCCGGCGGCCTGCTCACGGCAGCCGTGGGTGTAAGCGACAATTTCCTCGACTCCGGCATCATCGTTACCACTCGTGGCCGATTGCAGGACGCGAACATGAGCTTCAGCGCGCATCCCGGTGACCAGCTCAATGGCGCTCCGATCGTGCTGCTGACCAACAACGGCACGGCGTCGGCCGCCGAGATTGTCGCCGGCGCGCTCAAGGACAACCACCGTGCGCTGATCATGGGCCAACGCACCTTCGGCAAGGGCGTGGTGCAGACCGTGTTGCCGCTGGACGCTGACCACGCGGTGAAGATCACCACCGCGCGCTACTACACGCCGAACGGCACTTCGATCCAGGCCGAAGGCATCAAGCCCGATATCGCGCTGGCCGACCTGACCGTGAACAAGGCCGACAGTGCGCCGATCCTGATCAGCTCCGAAGCCGATCTGCCAAACCACCTGGCCAACGAGAATGCTAGGGCCGGGACCAACATCAACGACGACGGCAGCGCCGCCGACGCGAAGCTGGCGACCAGCGACTACGAGCTGTCGCAAGCGTTGAACGTGCTCAAGGGCATGGCGCTGGGGCACACCGCCGCCGTCCATCGCTGAAGCACCAACGGCCCACGTAGGTTGGGGTGAGAAAAGCGAAGCCCAACGTCTCCGCGGGAGGCTTGAGGTACCGTTGGGC
>JBAPPP010000518.1:0-1634 GCA_049280175.1 Rhodanobacter sp. | reverse complement strand
GATCCGACGCATGTGCTCTTTGGTCGAGGCGATGAAGCCGGCATACGGGCCGCCGTAGGCCTGCGCGACGCGGCCGCCCTCAATCTCGCGCGCTCCCGCGAGCTAGCCAGCGCGGTTGCCAACGTCGGCGGCGTTCGCCTCAAGTACGATGCACCGTTCTTCAACGAATTCGTCGCCGACGTGGGGCGCCCGGCGGCCGGCGTGTTGAACGAGCTTGCCGAGCGGCGCATCCTGGGCGGCGTCGATCTCGGACGCTTCTATCCCGAACTCGCGTCGTGCATCTTGATGACGGCGACGGAGTTGACGACGACGGCCGACATCAACGCGCTTGCGGCCGCGCTCGAGGAGGTGCTTCGTGCCGGCGCGCGCGTCTGAATCACCGGCCGCAGGGGTGCCCCTGATCTTCGAATGCGGCCAAGAGGGCCGCGCCAATCGCTACCTCGACCGTGGCAAACCGCTCGATACGTTCCTGCCGAAATCGCTATTGCGTAAGGATTTGCCGCTGCCGGATAACAGCGAGCTCGAGGTGATTCGGCACTTCACGAAGCTCTCGCACCGGACGTTCGGCATCGACCTGGGCTTCTATCCGCTCGGCTCGTGCACGATGAAGTACAACCCGCGCGTCAACGATGCGCTCGCAATGCGGCGCGAGTTCGCGGAGCTCCACCCCTTTACGCCCGACGCGCTGGCCCAGGGCGCGCTCCAGGTCATGTACGAGCTCGAGCGCACGCTCAGCTCGCTGTTTGGAATGGCTGCGTTTTCGCTCAACCCCTCGGCGGGCGCGCACGCCGAGCTCGGTGCGCTCCTCATCGCGAAGAAATATTTCAAAGAACGAGGCGAGAGCGCGCGCGATACGGTCATCGTGCCCGACACGGCGCATGGCACGAATCCGGCGTCGGCGGCGATGTGCGGCTTCAAGGTAATTTCGCTCCCCAGCAACGAGCGCGGCCGCGTCAGCGTCGAGGAGATTCGCAAGGTGCTCGGTCCCGATACGGCCGTGTGCATGATGACCAATCCCAACACGCTCGGTCTGTTCGAGGATGAGATCGCCGAGATCGCCGCGGCCGTTCACGATGCCGGCGGGCTCATGTATTACGACGGCGCCAACGCCAACGCAATCATGGGCTACGCGCGTCCGGGAGACATGGGCTTCGATCTCATGCACCTGAACACGCACAAGACGTTCACGATCCCGCACGGAGGAGGCGGCGCGGGGCACGGACCGCTCGGAGTCGCCGCACACTTGGTCGACTACCTGCCGACGCCGATCGTCACGGCCGCAAACCGGGACAACGGCGACGCGACGGCGGCGCAAAGCGACCGTCTGACGTTCGGGCTCGATTTTGACCGGCCGAAGTCCATCGGCCCGATGCGCTCGTTCTGGTCGAACTTCGCGCACGCCGTACGTGCGCTCGCGTATATGTATGCGAACGGCGAGGAGGGGCTCAAGCGAGTCTCGCAGCTGGCCGTGCTCAACGCTAACTACTTGCGAGTGAAAATCGCGGCGTTTCTCGAGACACCCTATCCCGAGAGGTGTCGCCACGAGTTCGTCGCGTCCGCTCAATCGTTGAAACGGGAGCACGGCGTGCGAGCCCTCGATCTAGCGAAGGCGCTTCTCGACAACGGCTACATGG
>JBAPPP010000517.1:0-5426 GCA_049280175.1 Rhodanobacter sp. | reverse complement strand
CCCGAATGGGATGAGGGTCGCCAGCCACCGCTGCCAAAGAAGGTGTTCGCCGCGAATCCGCCGTATAAAGTGCGGCTGTCGATCGACTCGTGGAGCTTTCAGTGACACCGTTCCAAATTGTCGCTGCAATGACCTCCGCTTCAGTAGCACCCCTTACGGTAAAGCCGGCGCAACCCCGGTCAGACGCAGGCTTGGCGCCTGCTGGCGCCGGTTATGGAAGGTCGTCATGACGAGTTTGGCAACCACGATGCCTTTTTCCATCGAACCCGCGCACCCCGATCAGATCGCTGCGCTATGCGCGATCGAGCGCAAGGCCGTGCAGCTGTTTCGCGGCCATGCGGCGTGGTCGAGCTATGCGGCCATGTCGATCCCGCCGGAATTGTTGCAGCAGGCGATCAGTCGCGGCCTGGTCTGGGTGGCGATGAGCGAGGCAGGCGTGCCGGTCGGCTTTGTCTGGCTGGATACGGAAGGCGGCGATGACGCCATCGCTGTCGCCGAAATCGACGTGCTGCCGGAGTATGGACAGCGCGGCATTGGCGCAGACCTGCTTGAGCATGCCTGCGATTGGGCGCGCGCGGCCGGCTATCGGCGGATCGATCTGGGCACCCTGGCTGACGTGCGCTGGAACGCGCCGTTCTACGCGAAGCATGGCTTTGCGATGGTCGACAAGCACGACCCGGCGTTTGCCTATGCCCGCCAGCGCGACCAGGAGAATGGTTTTCCCGACCGCCTGCGGGTCTTCATGAGCCGGCCGCTGTCAGCGCCCGCTCGCGACGAATGGACAATCTGGCCGGCGCCCGCCAAGTTGAACCTGTTCTTGCGCATCACAGACCGTCGTGCGGATGGCTACCACGAGCTGCAGACGGTGTTCCGTCTGCTCGACTGGGGCGACGAGATCCGCCTGCGCCTGCGCGACGACGGCGAAGTTCGGCGGCTGAGCGACTTGCCGGACGTTTCCGCCTCAACGGATCTGGTGGTGCGTGCGGCGCAGCTGCTGCAGCGGCATGCCGCAGTGGCGGCCGGTGTCGACATCGATGTGATAAAGCGCATTCCGATGGGCGGCGGCCTAGGCGGCGGCAGTTCCGATGCGGCCACCGTCTTGGTGGCGCTGAACCTGCTGTGGAAGCTCAAGCTGGACGATAATGTGCTGGCCGAACTGGGTCGCCAGCTCGGCGCTGATGTCCCGGTGTTCGTGCGGGGCCGCTCGGCATGGGCCGAAGGTATCGGCGAGCAACTTACCCCGCTGGACCTGCCGTTGCGCCACTATGTGGTGCTCGATCCGCACGATCCGGTGCCGACGGCAGCGCTTTTTCAGGCGCCTGAATTGACACGAAATGCACCGCGGGCGACAATTTCATCCTTTGCTTCCGGCGAAACGACGGAAAATGCCTTTGCGCCGGTAGTGCGCGCGCGACACCCGCGGGTGGCCGCTGCGCTGGATTGGCTGGGCAGCTTCGGTCAGGCACGGCTTTCCGGCAGCGGTGGCTGCGTGTTTCTGGAAGCGAGGTCATTCGATCGGGCAATGCTGATTGCCGGACAGTGTCCGACGGCATTCACGGCACAGGTGGCCGCGGGTGTCGATGTTTCACCTTTGCAACATGCTCTGGCGCGCCATCGCGGCGTGGTCTGAGCGACACAGACAACAGGCCGTCGCTGGCAGCATGGCGACGGTCGGCGAGTACGAACACAAGCACTAGCGAACAAAAATACTACTGGGGCGTCGCCAAGCTGGTTAAGGCACGGGATTTTGATTCCCGCATACGCAGGTTCGAATCCTGCCGCCCCAGCCATTCATGATGGTCCAAGATGGCTATCGGTTCCGAGGTGAATACTGTGGACACGTCCACCCCGATGATGCTGTTTACCGGTAACGCGCACCGTACGCTGTCCGAGGATGTCGCCCATCGTCTGGGTGTGCCGCTTGGCAAGGCCCAGGTGGGTACGTTCAGCGACGGCGAAGTACAGATCGAGATCGAGGAAAATGTCCGCCGACAGGAAGTGTTCGTGTTGCAGCCGACCGGTGCACCGAGCGCAGTCAACCTGTTCGAGTTGCTGGCATTGACCGATGCACTGAAGCGGGCCTCGGCGGCCAGTGTCACCGCCGTGATTCCGTATTTCGGTTATGCCCGGCAGGATCGTCGTCCGCGTTCGGCGCGAGTGCCAATCACCGCCAAGCTGGCCGCCAGGATGATTGGCGCCGCGGGTGTCGACCGGGTGTTGACGGTGGATCTGCACGCTGACCAGATCCAGGGTTTCTTCGATATTCCGGTCGACAACGTGTACGCCTCACCGGTGCTGCTGGCCGATATCTGGCGCAATCACAGCATGGACGACCTGATCGTGGTCAGTCCGGACGTCGGTGGTGTGGTGCGCGCTCGCGCGCTCGCCAAGCGACTGGACGACGCGGATCTGGCGATCATCGACAAGCGCCGGCCGAAAGCGAACGTGGCCACGGTGATGAACATCATCGGTGACGTGAACGGCAAGTCGTGCGTGCTGGTCGACGACATCGTTGACACCGCCGGCACGCTGTGCGCGGCGGCGGCAGCATTGAAGGAGCGTGGCGCCCGCAAGGTCGTCGCCTACTGCGTGCATCCGGTGCTGTCGGGCGCAGCGGTCAGCAATATCGAAGGCTCCCAGCTCGATCAGCTGGTAGTCACCAACACCTTGCCGCTGAGCCCGCAAGTACAGGCCTGCGCCAAGATCCGTCAGCTCTCGGTTGCCGAGCTGCTGGCAGAGACCATTCGCCGCATCGCCTTTGGTGAGTCGGTGAGTTCGTTGTACGTGGATTGACTTCAAGAGACGAGGGATCTGTGCCTCGTCTCTAACCCGGTTCCTCTGGTCGCGGGGGAACCATGCAAGCCGTCGTGAGACGGCACAACACAACCTAAGGCAATACTGAAATGACCAAGACTCATGAAATCAAGGCACAGAGCCGCAAGGACGAGGGGAAAGGTGCGAGCCGCCGCCTGCGCCATGCGAGCTTCGTGCCGGCCGTTGTATACGGTGGCGCCGGCCAGGCTCCGCAGAGCATCCAGATCGAGCACAACACCATCCTGCTCGCCGCCAAGCACGAGTGGTTCTTCTCCTCGGTGCTCGACTTGAACGTCGACGGCAACGTGCAGAAGGTGCTGGTGCGCGACTGGCAGAAGCATCCGTACAAGCAGTTGATGATGCATATGGATTTCCTGCGCGTGAACGAGAACGAAGCGATCCGCGTCAGCGTGCCGCTGCACTTCCTGAATCAGGAAAAGTCGGCCGCCGGCAAGACCTCCGGTGTGGTGATCTCGCACAACCTGACCGAAGTGGAAATCTCCTGCCTGCCGAAGCATCTGCCCGAGTTCATTGAACTGGATCTGGGCGAGCTGAACCCCGGCGACATCGTCCATCTGTCCGAGCTGAAGCTGCCGCCAAACGTCGAGATCGTCGCCCTGCATCTGGGCGAGAGCCACGACATTCCGGTGGTCACGGCCAACACCGTGCAGGAAGAAGTCGACGCTGCTCCGGCCGAAGGCGACGCTGCTGCCGCTCCGGCCGCTGCTGCCGCGCCGGCCAAGAAAGACGACAAGAAGTAAGCCGCGACGCCCCGCGTTCCCTCGGGATGCGGGGCGTTACTGCTGCTCGAGCGCATGGCTGGTTTGCGACTCATTGTCGGACTGGGCAATCCCGGTGCCGAATATCTCCGAACCCGGCACAACGCCGGGTTCTGGTTTGTGGACGCCCTTGCCAGCGGGCAGGGCGAACGCTTTGGTTTCGACGGCAAGCTGCACGGCGAAACCTGCAGGGTGCGGATCGGCGGTGAGCAGGTGTGGTTGCTCAAGCCGGCCACCTTCATGAATAAAAGTGGCATCGCCGTGGTTTCGGCGTTGCGCTACTACAAGATCGAGCCCGAGCAGTGCCTGATCGCCCACGATGATCTGGATCTGCCCGCAGGCACCGTACGCATGAAGTTCGATGGCGGCCATGGTGGCCAGAACGGCTTGCGCGACCTCATGGCGCATCTGGATCACGGCAAGTTTCATCGTCTGCGCGTGGGTATTGGCCATCCTGGCCATCGCGACCAGGTTACGCCGTGGGTGCTGGGCCGACCTTCGAAGCAGGACGAAGATGCGATCCTCGATGGCATCGCCCGTGCGCTGAACGTGCTGCCGCTGGCAGTGGACGGCCAGTTCGAAAAGGCCATGCAACAGCTGCATACGCCAGGCATCGCCGGGACTAGTTGAAGCTAGGCCCCAGTATCACTTTTTTCGACATTTTCCATTCACGCTATTCAACACCCGGATTCCAAAGTCATGGGCATCAAATGCGGCATCGTCGGTCTGCCCAACGTCGGCAAGTCCACTCTATTCAACGCGCTGACCAAGGCTGGTATCGCCGCGGCGAATTTTCCGTTCTGCACGATCGAGCCGAACGTCGGCATCGTGCCGGTACCGGACACGCGTCTGGGCCAGCTCGCCGAGATCGTCAAGCCGCAGCGGGTGATTCCGACTACGATGGAGTTCGTCGATATCGCCGGTCTGGTGGCTGGTGCATCGAAGGGCGAGGGTCTGGGCAACAAGTTCCTTGCGCACATCCGCGAAGTCGATGCGATCGCCCATGTGGTGCGCTGCTTCGAGGGTGACGTGATCCACGTCGCCGGCAAGGTCGACCCGATCTCCGACATCGAAACCATCGACACCGAGTTGGCGCTGGCCGACCTGGAGTCGGTGGAGAAGGCGCTGAACAAGGCCGAGCGTGCGGCCAAGGCCAACGACAAGGAAGCCATCGCGAAGAAGCCGGTGCTGCAGAAGCTGGCCACCGCATTGAACGATGGCCGTTCCGCTCGATCGATCGGGCTGGATGCCGAGGAAAAAGCGCTGGTGCGCGATATGTTCCTGCTCACGCTGAAGCCGCTGATGTACATCGCCAACGTGGCCGACGACGGTTTCGAAAACAACCCGTTGCTGGATGCCGTGCGCGCGCGCGCCGCCACCGAAGGCGCTGAAGTCGTGCCGGTGTGTGCGTCCATCGAAGAAGAAATGGCGCAGCTGGAAGACGCAGATCGCGACGAATTCCTGAAGGATATGGGCCTGGACGAGCCTGGCCTGAATCGGGTGATCCGCGCCGGCTACAAGCTGCTCGGCCTGCAGACTTACTTCACTGCCGGCGAAAAAGAAGTGCGTGCGTGGCAGCTCAAAGCCGGTTCCACCGCGCCGCAGGCGGCTGGTGTGATCCACACCGACTTCGAGCGTGGCTTCATTCGCGCCGAGACCGTCGCGTTCGACGATTTCATCAAGTACAAGGGCGAAGCTGGCGCGAAGGAAGCGGGCCGGTTGCGGCTCGAGGGCAAGGATTACCTGGTTCGCGAAGCCGATATCCTGCACTTCCGCTTCAACGTCTGAGCCTCTTCAAAGCTTCTTCGTAGCACTCTGGATTTGCTCCTCTCC
>JBAPPP010000516.1:0-2186 GCA_049280175.1 Rhodanobacter sp. | reverse complement strand
ACCGATGCCAGCCGCGAGTGGCGCGTGCGCGTGGCCCTCGCCGAACAAGATTGGCCAGCCGTGCTGGCCGCCATCGACGCGCTGACCGACACCCAGAAGCTCGACGGCGAGTGGCGTTATTTCCGCGCCCGCGCGCTGGCCGCACTAGGCCGCAACGCCGAGGCGCAACAGCAGCTCAGTACGCTCGCCACCGAGCCTACATTCTTCGGCTTCCTCGCCGCCGATCGGCTCGAACAGCCGTATGCGATCTGCCCGCTGCAACTGGCCGAGGACCCGCAACGCGAACAAGCCCTGCTGAACCAGCCCGGCCTGCTGCGCGCATTCGAACTCTACGCGGTCGATCTGCCCAAGCTGGCCCGACGTGAATGGACACAGGCGCTGCAGGGAGCCGATCCGGACACCTTGCGGCTAGCCGCCGATCTGGCGAACAAGCGCGGCTGGTACGACCGCGCCGTATTCACGCTGACCAGTGGTGACGCGCTGCGGCTGTATCAGCTGCGCTTTCCGCTAGCCAGCCAGGATGGCGTGGTGCCGCAAGCTGCGCAGTCCGGGATCGAGGCGGCCTGGGCGTACGGCATCCTGCGCGCCGAAAGCGCGTGGATGAGAGACGCCCGCTCCGGTGCCGACGCGCGCGGACTGATGCAGCTGCTGCCCGGCACAGCTGAACTGGTCGCCAAGCGCAACGGCCTCAACTGGGGCGGCGGCGACACGCTGTACGACCCGACCGTCAATATCACGCTGGGCACGCGCTATCTGGCGCAGATGGCGGAACGCTATAACGGTGCTCCGTGGCTGGCCAGTGCGGCGTACAACGCCGGACCGGGCCGTGTCGACCAGTGGCTGGCCGCGCGCGGCACGCTGACACCGGAGCTTTTCGTCGCCACCATCCCGTTCAAGGAAACCCGCGAATACGTCGCCCGCGTGATGGCGTTCAGCGTAATCTACGACTGGCGCCTCAACGGCAAGGCGGTGCCACTGACTACGCGTTTGAGCGCGATCGGCCAGCCGTATGGACTGCCAAACGCGACCTCCGTGCACAAGTCGGCCAGCTGCCCGGTCATCGCACCGGTCACCCCGCCGGCCGCCCCCTCCACGGCGCGCAGTGCTTCGCCCTGAATTCGCCACACACTGATTACGCTTCACCCTGATTTCGCTATACCGAATTCGCTTCACGCAAGGATCGACCCGTATGGCCGCACAGCAACTCGTTATTCTCGGCGGCACTGGTTTCGTCGGCAGCCATCTCGTACCGCGACTGGCCGCCGACGGCCACCGCATCGTGCTGCTCAGCCGCAACCGTGAGCAACATCGTGAACTCGGCGTGCTGCCGCAGGTGACCATACGCAGCGCTGACGTCTACAACGATGACGTCTTGCGCCGCGAGTTCGAAGGCGCCGACGCGGTGATCAACCTGGTCGGCATCCTCAACACGCAGGGTCGCCACACGTTCCAGCGCGCGCATGTGGAATTGACCCGGCGCGTGATCGCAGCCTGCCACGCCAGCAGCGTCAACCGCCTACACCAGATGAGTTCGCTGAAAGCCGGCCAGGGCCTGTCGCAATACCTGAAGACGCGCGGCGAGGCAGAGACGCTGGTCAAGGCGTCGGGGCTCGACTGGACGATCTACCAGCCCAGCGTGATCTTCGGCGAAGGCGACGGCCTGGTCAGCCGCTTCGCCGCGTTGCTGCGGCGCATGCCCGTACTGCCGCTGGCGCGCGCAAAGTCGCGCATGGCACCTACCTTCGTCGGCGATGTTGCCGAAGCGATCGCCCGCTGCGTCAACAGCGACAAGCTCGGCCTGCGGCGCTGCTTCGAGCTGTACGGCCCCGATGTGTTCACGCTGGGCGAGATCGTGCACCAGATCCGCAACGCCGCCGGCCTGCACACTCCCATCATCCCGTTGCACGATAGCCTCGGTCGATTGCAGTCTCAAGTCGCCGGGCTGCTCCCCGGCAAACCGTTCTCGCTCGACAACTTCCAGTCGTTGCGCACCGACTCCATCGGCAAGACCGACGGCTACGCCGCCCTCGGCATCGTGTCGCAACCGTTCACCCCATGGCTGCCGCGTTTGATCGGTGGATCACCGCTGCAGCGGCGGCTGGATGAGGCGCGGGCGGCGTGGGGCTGATTTCGCGCCGTCCTTCCATCAGTTAACGTCGGTGCTCGCGTAGGTTGGGGTGAGCGCA
>JBAPPP010000515.1:0-1616 GCA_049280175.1 Rhodanobacter sp. | reverse complement strand
ATACCGTCGACAGGTAGTCGAAGCGATGCAGTACGCCGTTTTTAGCCAGCGCCCGCAGCAGGCCGAGACAGAACGTGGCGCTGCGCACGCCACCACCGGATAGCGCCAGGCCAATGGCCGGCTTTTCCAGATCGATCTTGTTGAGCTTCCGCCGCTGGGCCAGCGCGGCTTGCTCGTGCGCGGGGATGCTGCGGCGCGGTGCCCGCGTTTCCCTTGCCTGATCCATGATCGGCCTCCCCTGGACACACGTACCAAGCCAGCAGGTATGCAGCGGCCGCCGTTATGCGCCGGTTTGGTCGTTCGAGCAAGTGCCTGAGGCGTTCCTCGACGGTGTCCCCTGTGCCACAAGTCGACTGGCGGCCATCACCGGGTTCCGCTACGTTTGAACAACTTCAACCGGGGGAGTTGTTCATGAAGCGTGTTCTTGCCATTTTGTTTTTGGCGGTCCTGACGTTGGGGGTGAGCTCCGTTTGGGCCATCCAGACGCCTGAATCCGCAACAGCAATCAGCGCGACAGCAGCACCAGTCAATGCGACGCACTTCGATGTGGATGCCGCCACCACGGCCTACATGGATGAGCTGTCACCCGCGGCCCGGGCGAAATCCGATGCCTACTTCGAAGGTGGCTACTGGCTGATCCTGTGGGACTGCCTATGGGCCCTGGGCATCGCATGGTTGTTGCTTGGCACGCGATTGTCGGCGCGCATGCGCAACCTTGCCGAGCGCATGACGCGCCTGCGCTGGCTGCAAACCGCGATCTACTCGGTGCAATACATTCTCCTGACGAGCCTGTTGATCCTGCCCTGGTCGGTGTACGAGGGGTTCGTGCGCGAACACCAGTACGGACTGTCCACCCAGAACCTGATGCAGTGGCTCGGCGATCAAGCCAAGGGGCTGCTCATCGGGCTGATCATGGGCACGATCGCGCTGGTGATCATCTATGCGGTGATTCGCAAGGCCAGCCGTACCTGGTGGCTATGGGGTGCTGGCGTATCGATCCTGTTCGTCATGTTTCTTGGCACCGTCGAGCCGGTGTACATCGCGCCGATCTTCAACACCTACAAGTCGCTGCCGGACAGCCCGCTCAAGGCGAAAATCCTGTCGATGGCACGCGCCAACGGCATTCCTGCCACCGATGTGTACTGGTTCGATGCGTCCCGCCAGAGCAAGCGCATCAGCGCCAATGTCAGCGGCATGTTCGGCACCACGCGCATCAGCCTCAACGACAATCTGATGAGCCGCAGTACGCCGGCGGAGATCAAGGCGGTGCTGGGGCATGAGATGGGTCATTACGTGCTCAATCACGAGTACAAGGGCATTCTGTATTTCGCCGTCATCATCGTGTTTGGATTTGCCTTCGTGTACTGGAGTTTCGGCTGGGTCGAACGTCGCCGGGGCGCGCGCTGGGATATTCGCGGCCCGGGCGATGTGGCCGGGCTACCGCTGCTGGCGGCGCTGTTCACGATCTTCATGTTCTTCATGACGCCGGTGAACAACACCATTACCCGTAGCATGGAGGCGGAAGCCGATGCGTTTGGCCTCAATGCCGCCCGCCAACCAGACGGCTTTGCGCGGGCGGCCGTGCAGCTGTCCGAGTATCGCAAGATGCATCCGGG
>JBAPPP010000514.1:0-2904 GCA_049280175.1 Rhodanobacter sp. | reverse complement strand
GATCAAGCAACCATCAACGACGCGATCCTTGGTGATCAACCTCTCCATCGACGCGGATTGCTCTCGGGAGGGATCAGCAATGAAAAAGCTCATGTTGGTCAAAACGGCCGTACTCGTCAGTGCGTTGTTACTCGCCCAGGTGGCATCGGCCGCATCGGTCGAATGCAAAATGTCATTCAACATTTCAGGTTGGTCGCTGATCTACAAGCACTCCAGCGGAACAGGCAAGATCACCTGTTCCGACGGGACCCGGATGAACGTCAAGATCACCGCCAACGGTGGTGGTCTCACGGCCGGCAAGTCGAAAATTGAGGGTGGCATAGGCAAGTTCAGCGGAGTGAACAGCATCAGCGAAATCCCGGGGGTTTACGCGCAAGCCGATGCAAGTGCTGGCGCCATAAAGTCCGGCACGGCGCAGGTGCTGACGAAAGGCACCGTTTCGCTGGCGCTTTCCGGCTCGGGTCAAGGGATTGATCTCGGCGTCAGCATCGGTGGGATGAGCATTTCAAAAGCTAACTGACAGGCTTGCTCGCCGCTCGTTGCAGGATGGCCATGGCTCGGTAGCGTCGTCGCCGACGCTGCCGAGAGCTGCCTACGGGAGAGTGTTATGCCTCGTATGATGCTCGTCGTACTTGCGTTTGCGGCCTACGCCGTCTCGCCATCGTTTGCCCTCGCGCAGGCAGGGCTCAGTGGTATCTCCACCAGCGTGATGACGCTGGACAAGAATTTCGATATTGCCGACAGGAACCACGACGGTCTCCTGAGCAAGGATGAAGCGAGGGCGGGGCACGTGCCTTTCATCGTGAAGAACTTTGACGCCATCGACACGCAGCATCGCGGTCTGGTGTCCAAGGATGACGTGCATGACTTCATCAAGAAATCGCTAGGGCACACGCCTCCAGCGCCGGCGTCGTCAACGAAGCAGAACTAAGTTCGATACAAGTTGATGAGTCGAGTTGGCGATCGGCACACACCGTGCCGCGCGTATCGCATCACTCAACGTTATCGGAAGCCTGGTTGCGGGGATGGTGAAGCTTCAGGGCAGAGTCCCGACTCTGCGCCTGGCGACCGTGTGCGTAAAACATCAGTCCGATGGCTATAATCAGGCAGCTGCCGCCGACGACCTTGAGGAAAAACAGGCCTGGGTGGCCGCTGTGTTCAGGCGGCAGCATCGAAGTGACGATGGCCAGCAAGGTGGTCGAAAAGCCGAGTCCGCTCACGAGCCAGCAACCGACGGCGCCTCCCGGAATGACCGTGATGCACTTGGAGTCAACGGCGTTTCGCCGCCGCAGCATCGGTAATGAAGCGAAGATGTACAGCAGCGGCAAAAGCCCGAGGATCACCGTCATGTCGATCAAGATCGAATACGTTTCGTGAATCGTGGCACTGGAGAGTGCGGCCAGCAGAACGATGGTCACCACCGTGCTCTGGGTCAGCAGGGCGACATAAGGGGTGCCGTATTTCGGATGCAGCGCGGCCAATGGCTCGGGCAGATAGCGATCGACACCTACGACAAACGGGAGACGCGCGGTACCCGTGATCCAGGCTCCGAGGGTGCCCAGTTGGGAAAGGGCTAGCAGCCCGGCAGTCAAGGGTCCGAATAGCGGCAACCCGATACGGTCGCCGATGGCGGCCAGGGCCTGCGGAACGCCGCCGATAATATCGATCTGTCGAGTGGGCAAGGCGACCAGCAGCGCTGCCGTGCCTGCAATGTAGATCACGGCGATCATGACACCAGCGATCAGAATGGCGCGCGGTATCGTTTTTCTCGGCTCCTTGATTTCGCCGCCGAGGATCGGTCCCAGCTCAAGGCCCGAGTAGGCGAACGCAATGATTGCCAACGTCGCCAATTCGTTCACCGATCCAATATGGGGCAGCACGTTGGATGGGGTAATGGCCGTGGCTGTGCCGAACCGGTACCAGGCCCATCCCCCGCTCGAAACAACCAGCGCGGTCACCAGCCAGGTAGCCATGCCGCCGGTATTCTGCAACCACTTCGCACGCGAAAGGCCGACGATATTGAGCATCGTGGCACCCCACAGCGCCAGCAGACAGAACACGGCGTTGTAGATAGCGTTGCTTGAGAGCGGCAACCAGCGGTCGCCAGCGATATATACGGATACGCCCGAAACAAACAGAAGTAGGGAAGGGAAGAACACCAGATTGGAGGTCCAGTAACTCCAGCCGGCAATAAAGCCGTGCAGATCGCCGAAGGCCGCTTTGGACCAGAGGTAGAGGCCGCCTTCGCCCGGAAGACGCGAACTCAATTCCAGCACGGTCAATGCCAGTGGCACGAAAAAGATAACTAGCGCCAGTACCCAGAGGAGCAGGCTCGAAGGTCCGATCTGCGCGGCAGTCGATAGCCAACGCAACCCGACGATCGCTGCGATATTGAGCAGCACAAGATCCCGCACGCCCAGGACGCGATGCATCCTGGGACCGTCGATTACGTTGACGATCCGCTTCATACGGCATGCCCCCAAAGAGTCGGCTGTTACCGCTGCCCCCAGCGATGACGCTACAGGCAATATACGCCGCCAGGGGGAACTGGGACCGTCGATACCTGTCTTTCGGGACGACTCCTGGTCAGCCGCGTGCCAAGTCGTGAGCCCGTCAGATCGGGACCTACCAGGTCAGCCAGGTCGCCACCTCCCAGGTCGGCACCTACCAGATCAGATCGTCAGGCACCTGAAACTTCTGGTAATACTCATCGTCCTCGCTGGCGTTGCCGGTCGCCACGGTGCTGCCATGGTCCAGCACGATCATCGTTGCATCGCGCGCATGGACCTTATCGGCGGCCGCCCGGGGTAGCAGCTCGTAGCCTTGGTCGTGGCGAACGATCACGAGTGTGCCGCTGGCGAGTTGGGCGCGCAGGGGTTCGTTCACCAGCAGGCTTTTGATCGC
>JBAPPP010000513.1:0-2069 GCA_049280175.1 Rhodanobacter sp. | reverse complement strand
CGCCGCCAGCGGCAGATATTGCACGCGGCGACCCAAGACACTGGCCGCCTGACACGCCGCCATCAGCAGATGACTGCGCCCACTGCCGAGCGCGCCGTGCAGATAGACCCATGCCGCACCGGCATCGGAAGCCAGCGCCTGCACGGCGGCCAGGGCGGCGGCGTTGGCGCCAGCGTGGAAATGTTCGAAACGCTGACGGCGCGGCCAGCGCAACGCGAGTGGCAACTGCGGAATCATGGCGCTCTGGGGTCGGTGTGGCCGGGTTTCAGTGTTGCTTCTGTCGCGCTGTCGACGTTGCCTTCGGCATTGCGCACGGTGACATCCACCTCGACCTCGGTTTGCCCGGCGAGTGCCGGATCCTCTGGCCCTTCCTCGGTATACAACTCGCTCAACCGGTAGCGTTCGAGCAGGTAGCGCAGCACGACCACGATCACCGAAGCCGCCGGCAGCGCCAGCAGCACGCCGAGAAAACCAAACAGATAACCACCGGCCAGCACCGCAAAGATCACCGCCACCGGATGCAGGCCGATCTTGCCACCGACGAGCCTCGGCACCAGCACATAGCCTTCCAGCAACTGGCCGACCGCGAACACGCCGCAGATCAGCAGCACGTGAGTCCAGTCGCCGTACTGCACCAGCACTGCGATGATCGCGGCACCGAAGCCGACGATGAACCCGAGATACGGCACGAAACTGAGCAGGCCTGCCACGATGCCGATCAGCAGACCGACCGACAACCCGACCAGGCTCAAACCAGCGCCGTAGAAAATACCCAACGCCAGCATCACCAGCAGCTGGCCGCGCACGAACGCGCCCAGCACCTTGTCAGATTCGTGCGCCAGATGGGCGATGGTCGGCTGGATCGAGCGCGGCAGCATGCGATCGATCGTGCCGACCAGCCGGTGCCAGTCGCGCAACAGATAGAACGCCACTACCGGGATCAGCACAAGGTTCGTCATCCACAGCACGATGTCCATGCCCGAACGCGACACCTTGCCCACCAAAGTGGTGGCGAAGTCGCCGATCGAACCCATGTGCGTCTTGAACGCCACCAGCAGCTGATCGCTGTCGAACATGCGTGGATCGAGGTGCAGTTTTTGCTGCAGCCACGGCCATGCGGTCTGTTGCGCCCACTGTGAATAGCGCGGCAGATTCTCGATCAGGTTTTCGATCTGCCGCGAGATCAATGGAATCAGCAGCAGCAACACGCCGACAAGCACCAGGAACAACACAAGGAAAACGACGGTTGCCGCCCACGTCCGGCTCATGCCCAGTCGCTGCAGCCGATTGGCCAGCGGATCGCCCAGGTAGGCCAGCATGGCAGCGACCGCGAACGGCATCAGCACCGGTGACAGCAGCCAGATCAGGTAACCGATGATCAGCGTGATGACGAGCATCTGCCAGCGACGCGAGGTGTCGTGTGTCATGGGCGTGCTCATCGGAATCTCACAAGATGGAATCTCACAAGTATGAAGTGGGCCGGGCGGCGCCCGCGAAAGCGGTGACGGACCGCTTGCTGCGCTTCGCCGACATCATCAAGCAACGGCTCAATGCAGCCAACGCAGGTTGGCATCGGCGCCTTGATGCGGTTCGCCCTGTAATAGCAAGCGGCCACCGGCAGCGAGATTCGCGGCCAGCCCGCTCAGTGGCATGGACGCCTTGACGGACAGCAATACGCTGTCGTTCTGCGCCTCCAGCGTTGTCACCTGGCGTACCGAGGGATCGGCGCGCAGGACGGCCAACAAGTTCGCGTAGTCGATCGCCGAATTCAGCCCGCTGATCCACAGTTTGCCGTCACTGATGCTGGAGCCGATCACGTTGAGCTGCTTGCCAATGCGGTCGACCATGCCGCTGCCGGCATCGGCCAGCAACGTGTCTTCGGTCGCGCCGGTGCCTGTCCAGCGCTGAGACTGTCCCCCGGAAATCAAGGTCCAGGTCGCCTTGCCGTCTTGCAAGTTGCCGAGCAGCACCAGGCCGGTGTGGTACTGCTGGTCGACCGCCGCCAGCGCGGCCGGATCGGCAGCGGCCACTTTGGCGGCATCCGGCGGCTTGGCTGCATCGGGATAGAC
>JBAPPP010000512.1:0-2245 GCA_049280175.1 Rhodanobacter sp. | reverse complement strand
GCCCAGATCGCCGAGCGGGGTGGACGTGCCGTGAGCATTCACGTACTGCACATCGGACGGATTGAGCTTGGCATCGTTGAGTGTGTTCTGCATGCAGCGCGCAGCACCCTCACCGCCCTCACTCGGCGCTGTCATGTGGAACGCGTCACCGCTCATGCCGAAGCCAACCAGCTCGGCATAGATCTTTGCACCACGTGCCTTGGCGTGCTCGTACTCTTCCAACATCAGCACGCCGGCGCCGTCGGACAGCACGAAGCCGTCGCGATCCTTGTCCCACGGGCGGCTCGCCTTGGTCGGGTCGTCGTTGCGGGTGGACATCGCCTTGGCCGAGCAGAAACCGGCCATCGCGGTGCCGGTGGTCGCGAACTCCGCGCCGCCGGCAATCATCGCGTCGGCATCGCCGTACTGGATCATGCGCGCGGCCAGACCGATATTGTGGGTGGCCGTGGTGCAGGCAGTCACGCAGGCGATATTAGGCCCCTTCAGGCCAAACATGATCGACAACTGGCCCGACACCATGTTGATGATCGAGCTGGGCACGTAGAACGGTGAGACCCGACGCGGCCCCTTCGCCTCCAGTTCAAGCGTGGTGGCCTCGATGGTATACAGGCCACCGATGCCGGCACCGACGGCCACGCCGATGCGGGGCGCATTCGCCTCGGTGACTTCCAGCCCCGAGTCACGCAATGCCTGGGTGCCCGCAGCGACGCCGTAGTGGATGAACGGATCCATCTTCTTGACGTCTTTCAGCGGCATCCACTGCGCCGGATCGAAACCGCTGACCTGGCCTGCGATGCGCGTGGAATAAGCGGAGGTATCGAAATGGGTGACCGGGCCGATCCCGCTGACGCCCTTGAGGACACGCTCCCAGGCGGTGGCGATGTCGTTGCCAACCGGCGAAATGATGCCCATGCCGGTCACTACTACTCGACGCTTGCTCATGCTGTCTTCCTTCGTGATTCCGTAAACCCGCCGCGGGCGGCTGCCTCGCGACACGGATCGTAGATACGCCAGTCACCTCGACAAGGACGCATCTCGCGCACCATACGGGGTCGGACGTTACAAATTGCAGAAACGAAAACTGCGCCATGTCGGCGCAGCGTTCGATATAGCCTCGTGATGGGACAGGCAACGTGGAACGCGCCGATCCTCACGGATCAATCATCAGATCGACTGGTGGCGTTCGATCAGTCCTTGGAATGGGCCTTGATGTAATCAACAGCCTGCTGCACGGTGGTGATCTTCTCGGCGTCTTCATCCGGAATTTCGGTCTCGAACTCTTCTTCGAGTGCCATCACCAGTTCTACCGTGTCCAGCGAATCTGCGCCCAGATCGTCCACGAACGAAGCGTTCGCCGTGACTTCATCTTCTTTCACGCCCAACTGCTCGATGACGATTTTCTTGACGCGCTCTTCGATGGTGCTCATGTTGCCCATACCTCTCAAGGAGAAATTGTTTATCTGGTGCAGGTTGTCTGTGCCGGCAGCTGCCGGCTAAAGGCCGGCCGCATTGTAGTGGCTAAGCGATGGAGCCGCCACGATCCGCCGGTGATATCCAAGCGCAGGCCATGACGGCCGGCGCGAAAGGGTAATTGTCTCCTAAAACGAGCTCGCTGGCGACAACTACGCTCGCAAGCCTTACGGCATATACATGCCGCCGTTAACGTGAAGGGTCTCGCCGGTGATATAGGCGGCGGCTGGCGAGGCCAGGAAGCCCACCGACTTGGCGATATCCGACACCTCGCCGAGCCGGCCCAGGGCGATCTGGCCGAGCAACGCCTGTTTTGACTCCTCGGGCAAGGCACGGGTCATGTCGGTGTCGATGAAGCCAGGCGCCACCACATTGACGGTGATGCCGCGGCTACCGATCTCGCGTGCCAGCGACTTGGAGAACGCAATGATGCCGGCCTTCGCAGCGGCATAGTTGGCCTGCCCGGGGTTTCCGGTAAGCCCGATCACCGAGGCGATCGAGATGATGCGCCCTTTGCGCGCTTTCATCATGCCGCGCAGCACCGCCTTCGAGGTGCGGTAGACCGAGCTCAGGTTGGTATCGAGGATGACGTTCCAGTCCTCCTCGCGCATCCGCAGCAGCAGCTGGTCGCGGGTGATACCGGCGTTGTTGACCAGGATCGACACCGCCCCGAACTCCTTCGCGATACCGTCGACCAGTGCGTCGACCGCCGCGCTGTCGGTGACGTTCAGCACACGGCCGTGGCCTCCATGAGCCACCAGGCGCTCGCCGATGG
>JBAPPP010000511.1:0-2079 GCA_049280175.1 Rhodanobacter sp. | reverse complement strand
GTGACGAGACGTCTATCCGTCTCCCGGCGATCTTGTAATACAACTGTTGCTTTGAGAGCCGAATGGATGATCTGCCACGGCGCAGTGCGCCCGGACTAGTTCATCACGATGCCGTCTTTCCCAAATTCAAGCTGGCTTCGTGCTCCTGCAGCGACTTGATCAACGCGGCACGAGGGAGTTGGTCGAGATCCATACCCTTCGTGGCGGCCCATACAGACTTTATTTCGCGTACAGACTTTATTCCTTGCGACCAATACCGCTGACTCGGCAAACAAACGTCACTCCACCGTCACCGATTTGGCGAGATTGCGTGGCTGGTCGACGTCGGTGCCGCGCAGCACGGCGACGTGATAGGCGAGCAGCTGCAGCGGCACGGTGAACACGGCCGGTGCGATGAAACTGCCGCCGGATTCCACTCGCAGCATGGTGCCGTAGTGGGCCATGTCATCCATGCCGGCGGCACCGTCGGCAAACACGATCAGGCGTCCGCCGCGGGCGCGTACTTCCTGCAGGTTGGATTTGAGCTTGTCCAGCAGCGGGCCGTTCGGTGCCACCGCAACGACGGGCATGTCCTCATCAACCAGCGCGAGCGGCCCATGCTTGAGCTCACCGGCCGGATACGCTTCGGCGTGGATGTAGGAGATTTCCTTGAGCTTGAGCGAGCCTTCCAGTGCCACCGGATAATGTGCGCCGCGGCCAAGGAACAGGGCGTGCTGGCGATGAATGAACTCGGCCGCCAGTTCGATGATCGCCGGCTCCAGTTTCAATGCATTTTCGATGGCGCGTGGCAGATGCTGCAACTCGGCGCACAGCGCGGCATAGCGCTGCGGATCAAGGCCATTGGAACGCGCCAGCTCCAGCGTCAGCAGTGCCAGGCCAGCCAGCTGGGTGGTGAATGCCTTGGTCGAAGCGACGCCGATCTCCGGGCCGGCGCGGGTCATCAGCTTCAGATTCGCCTCACGCACCAGCGAGGACTCAGGCACGTTGCAGATCGCCAGCGTGCCGAGATAACCGCGACGACGCGATTCGCGCAGCGCCGCTAGCGTGTCCGCCGTTTCGCCGGACTGCGAAATCGCGACGAACAGCGTATCGGCCGGCACTACCGCTTCGCGGTAACGGTACTCGCTGGCCACTTCCACGCTGACCGGCAGCCGCGCGTATTCCTCGATCCAGTACTTCGCCACGAGACCGGCGTGATAGCTGGTGCCGCAGGCGATGATGTGCAGCGCACGCGTGCGCTGCAGCAGGACATCGCTGTCGATACCGAAGATATTCGGCAGCACTCCGTGCGGGCCGATGCGCGCTTCCAGCGTATTGGCGACGGCGTGCGGCTGCTCGAAGATTTCCTTCTGCATGTAGTGCCGATATTCGCCGCGCTCGACGGCGTCGCTGGACAGTTCACTCTCGTGCATGGCGCGTTCGACCAGATGTCCATCGAGGCCATACACGTGCACGCTGTCGCGGGTGATCTCGACCACGTCACCTTCGTCGAGGTAAATCATTTTGTTGGTGACCTGGATCAGTGCCTGCGCATCCGAGCCGAGGAAGTTTTCACCGATACCCACGCCGACCAGCAGCGGCGCACCGCGGCGCGCACCCACCACGCGACCGGGTTCGTCGCGGTTGATCACCGCGATCGCATAGGCGCCTTCCAGTTCGCGCACTGTGACCAGTACCGCCTCGCGCAGCTTCAGACCCTGGCCGATACGCTCGTCAATCAGCGCCGCCATGACCTCGGTGTCGGTTTCGGAGGTAAAGACATAGCCGCGCGCCTGTAGCTCGGCGCGCAGGCTGGCATGATTTTCGATGATGCCGTTGTGCACGATCGCCACCCGGCCAGCCACATGCGGATGCGCGTTAGCTTCATTCGGCACGCCGTGCGTGGCCCAGCGGGTGTGCGCAATGCCGGTGCCGCCGGGGAATGGATCAGCGAGGTAGAGCGCCTCCATCTCGCGCACCTTGCCTTTGGCCCGCACGCGCTGGATCACGCCATGATTGAGCACGGCCACGCCGGAAGAATCGTAGCCGCGGTATTCCAGTGCCTTGAGGCCGACTATCAGCAGCGGCGCGACATCCGGC
>JBAPPP010000510.1:0-16088 GCA_049280175.1 Rhodanobacter sp. | reverse complement strand
AGCGCAGATCCAAAAATTGATACAGCGTAGGGGTTTCGATATGGAGGCAAATGCAATACATGCATGGCTTCATAGTAGAAATAGCTGTGGAGAACGGCACCTAGCGCAGTCAAGAAGAGCAGAAATTTTGGAAGCGAAGTTTCCATAGGACGAACAATTGCCTGAGTATCGAGGACCGTAGCTTAGGTGCTCTCTGACAACGACCGTTTCGGGCCGGAATCGGACATTCGCAGATTGCCGGCGAGCCCCCTTAAAAAGCCGGCTTAGCGCTCATTGTCAATGAGTACGGGCTTAGATTTCGCTAGCTGCTGAGCAATCTCATCAAGATGAGCGGTACACAATTTCTTCCAATTCGCATCGAGCTTAGCCGCTTTCTCAAAACTCGCTTTCGCTAACACCAACTCGTTGCATCGCAAATGTGCCATTCCTAAATAGAAATGGGTTGCTGCGTCGCCTGGCTGCGTCGCCTCACGCTGCATAGCCACCTCTTTTAGCTTGGCATAATCTCCCTTGCCGAGGAGTGCTGTTGCTTCTGCCTGAAACGCTTGCCGCTGGACGGTGTTGGCCAAGAGCTTGCCCGTCCTTATATTCGAAACGAGTAACGCAGTAAGAATGGCGCCGATGTAAAGCAAAGCTAAGAAGACACAGTAAACCGCCGTTTCCAGCTGTGGCACGTTCTCTGCTTCCATATTTCGGGCTCCAACGCTTGAGTTGACCGGCGAGCGGCCTTTTGCGCGTCCGCTTGGACGAATTGTTAGGCCCCTGGCGCTGCAGGAACCAGACCATATTCGGACATGACGGCAAGCAACTTCGCGCGATCCGGCGACCCGCCAGCATTGACCACCGCACCTACGTCCCTAAAGTACTGGGCACCGATATCAGGCGTCTGAATCACCAGGGCGCGAGCGGTTTGACCGTGCGGATTGCTGAACTGATGAACTGAGCCTCTCGGTGAAAACATCCAATCTCCCTGCCGCAGGTCACGCGTGATGTTGTCTACGCGATAGCGTAACGTTCCCTCGAGAATGTAGACGCACTCATCGTTCTTTGAATGGCTATGAGGCGGCGGGACGTTTGAGCTCGGCGGCACCGTCAATTCGAACATGCCCATGCCGCCGCTCGCGGAACCGTCAACAAGATAGTTGATTCCAAATTCACCGACGTTTATTGCTTCGGGCCGCGTCATAAGCGTGGTTCTCGAGGTTAGCGGTTGGTTGAGAAGGGGCCAAACTACCTGATAGACGAACGAGGACGTCCGGTTACACATCTGGGACTTGTGGCTTTCGCTGTAGTGGATTCTCGTCCGACGCCTCATATGCAACACTCCTGCTGCCTGCGCAGTCTTCAGGGTGTTGCATTGACCGGCTGAAACCGCCGTGGCGAGCGGACAGCATGGGGAAGTAGTCGTTAACCTGAAGCGTCATCATAGGGTGGTGCTTTAGCGGAGCCTATCGTCTGGTTGGGTCGACTATGAGACGTTTTCGAACTTTTCGGGCTCTGCTGCTGACAAGCCTCACGGGGTTCTTGCTCCAGGCGGCTACCGCGTCCGCGCAGGAGCTGGAGCCGAGGACCTATTCGTCACCCCCGGTCGGCACGAATTTTATTGACGCCGGCTATACCCGTCTGACGGGCGACGTCCTCACGGATCCATCCTTGCCCGTCAGCAACGTCCAGGCCCAGATCAACACGGCTGCGCTCTCCTATGTGCGCTCGTTTGGGCTGGCTGGACACTCCGCGTCGCTCGCGATCGGCGTGCCTTATGTCAGCGGCGACCTGACCGGGAACGTGATCGATGCTCCCACGGAAATCCACCGAGAGGGTATGGGCGACCTGCGGATGCGTTTCGGCTTCAATCTCATCGGCAGCCCCGCATTGTCTCCTGAGGAATTCGCGCGCCGGACACCTGCCACGTCAGTTGGCGTGAGCTTGACGGTATCCGCGCCGACCGGGCAATACGATCCATCCCAATTGGTCAATGTCGGCACCCATCGGTGGTCTTTCAAGCCGGAAATCGGCATCTCCCAACCGCTTGGCAATTGGCTCCTGGAAGGGGCCGTCGGCGCGTATTTCTTTACCGACAACAACAACTATTTCGGCGGAAACAGGCGAAGTCAGGATCCCTTGGCAACAGTGCAGTTCCATGGCGGATATACGTTCCGACCAGGGCTCTGGGTTGCGGCCGACATAGGTTACGCAGCCGGCGGCAGGACGAGCGTCGACGGTATTGCCAGCCAAAACCGACAAGCCAACATGCGCTACGGACTCACCTGCTCGGCGCCCATTGCCCTTGGTTGGTCCGCCAAGCTTGCGCTGTCAAATGGGCTGGTTACGCGCGTGGGCGGCGACTACAAGGCGATTTCCTTCGCGCTGCAGTACCGCTGGTTCGATCGATGACCTCGCACCTTATTCAATCCGCCCGTCTTTTCCATCGGCGACCAAGGGCTGTTTGGTTCTGATTGAGCCGGAGGCGAGCTTTTTTGGCGTCTCCAAAGGAAGTGCGGATGCCATGGCAGGATAGCCCGCATCATTAGGGTGAAGGTGACCTAGCTTCGATGCAACGACGGAACCCGCTATAAAAAGCACCCAGAGCGCCAACAGCGCCAGGAATATGTGCGTTGGCGTGGCAAGCAAGGCGCCGATCTCGCTCTGGGGTGCGAATTGCCTGACGACCGCGCCTCCAAGGAGGATTACTACGAAACCCGAGTTCAGGGCAATCCCGGTTGGCGTCAGTTTTCTCACCAATGTGGATTCAGGCGACACTCTTGACGCCCGGCGTTTAAACCATAGCCCTAGGGCGACCACCGCGACGCAAGGCACGATGATCATTGCCAGAACGAAGAGCATCAGCAGGATATTCGACATAGTCGCCCCAACGATCTAGCTGCGCACCAGGCTAGCAGGTCCGCTTCGGGAAACAGACGTTGCTTTGAAAGCGCGCAGCTAAAGGCCTCCCTAGTCCGGCAGGCTTACCACCGACTTGAAGCCGCCAAAGATCATGCGCTTGCCATCGAAAGGACAGTCGGCGGCTGCTTCCATGCGCGGGTCTTGCATGAATTTCGCCATGCCGGCATCGCGAGCGACCTTGTCGGGCCATTCCACCCAGGAGAACACCACGGATTCATCCTGCTTCGCCTGCACGGCGCGGCGGAAATCGGTGAGCTCGCCGTCCGGCACGTCGTCGCCCCAGCACTCCACCACCCGGATGGCGCCGAACTCCACGAAAATGGCGTCGAAGGTCCGGGCGTGTGCGATGAACTGTTCGCGGTTGGCGTTGGGTACGGCGATCACGAAACCATCGATGTAGGACATGATTGTCTCCTTGGCGTGAAGGGTGGCCGGTATGGTCACTTCATGCGTGCGACGAATGAGCGCCTGCGAGATCGACACGCGGCCCCTGGAGAAGCTATCCGCTATGGGGTGATAGCAGACCTGAATCGAAAAAAATGGGCAATCCTTTAACGGTGGCTATTGGACCAAGCGGCAATCGCGGCCAGCCCAATCAGCGAGATGCCTATGATAAGTAAGAATGTATTTGACATGCATGTTCATGTCTCGGAAGCGTTTCGGGCCATCGCTATCTTCCCAATGCTCCGCACCGCTGTTTGCGGCTTCCAGCCATTTCCCGGATTGATCCCATTTGTACAGCCTCACCTGAGGCGAGCGTGTACGCAGTTTCAACTCTGAAAGAAACGAATCAAAGTCCTGAAGCGATCCACCAAGCTTCGCCAGCACATGATTGTCCTCATTGAATAGCATAAGGTCCGTTGCACGTCCTCTCAGGACTGCGATCTGAGCCACACTCGCGAGCTCTATCTCTTTCCTTCCAAACGGCGACTTGATGGTTAGCAAATGATCATCGATCTGGACGCGATAGCGATCAAAATAGAAACAGGCGGACACTATAAGTCCCAAAATGCACGTCCATGCCGTACCAAAGGCCGCGACGTTGGCGGCACTGGTGCGCTCCTGGGGGGACATTGTCGAGAATATGAAGACGCCCATGGCGCCGTAAAAGGGAAGCGCGCCTAGAAAAAAACCAACAAACTCGCTTCGGATAGCGATAGGTGGAAACGCCACCGACTTCTTCGTGACCAGAGCCGACTAGTAGCAACGGCATCAGAATCGCCAAGGTCAGTGAGGTCAGGATGTATGTCATCCCTGTAACCATGATGAAAGTCCCTCTCCACTTCAGGTGCGGATCAGATTGAAGTCAAAAAGCGAATCTCGAACCGTTTTTCAACGATAGGTATAAAACTTACCCTTGCTTCGACGGCTGCTCTGGGTGGCGGCTTCAACCGGTCAATGCCATCCGACGCCTTCCCCGCGGTTGGCTGTCTCGAGTGCAAGGTATTGATGGCCCTAATCGTAAAAGGCAGGGAGCAACTTGAGCGCGTCGGTTTGCTTCTTGTCGTGGTTGATAAAGATCGTTGCTTTGTACGTGGCGATCATTCGCTTGATTTCTTCCATCGATGCGATGGATTCCGCACGATCCGTATTGAGGGTGGGCACTACGTCATTCCGAAGGTTTTCCGCGGAATGGGCGACATCACCGGACAGGATGATGAAGCCGGACTTTTTCAGGTGCACCAACAGCGACTGGCTGCCGGGGGTGTGCCCGGGTGTAGAGATCAGAACGACGCTTCCGTCACCGAATACGTCGGTATCACCATCGAGTAGCTGCAGCTTTTTCGGCGTACCGAGGAGCTTGCGCGCCAAGGCCATCAACTGGTTGACGTTTTCGTTGGGTCCGTTGTTGGAATGGATCCAGTTGTATTCGGCCCGTTGCATCAAGACCGTCGCCTCAGGGAACAAGTCGACGTTGCCTATATGGTCTCCATGCGTATGAGATACGGCGACATAAGTGATATCGCCGGGTTTCAAACCAATCTCGGCAAGCTGGCTGGTCAATGATTTGTCCAAGTGATACACGATTAACTTGGGCAAGGTCGACCAGCCTCGTGGATCGTTGAGCGTAGCCTCGGGAACACCCGTGTCCCAGAGCAACCATTGAACCCCGTGCTTGATCAGCCAGCAAGTAGATGAGAATTCAATGCTGCGTCCAGCGTTTTTTCCGGGAGTCCATACCGACTCGTCATTCGCAAGCGAGTGACCGCAATCCAATCGATAGAGGCGCTCAGCCACACCGGCCCTTGAGGGATCGGGTAATGGCGAGGCGGCGCTCACACCGGGCACGCACGTGATTAGAATCAACCCGGCCGCCATCGCCAACATGGCCGTTATCTTCGCTTGTCTCACCATGACTGTTTCCTCGTCGAATTGAAAAAATGCAACGAATAGCCATCACGCGACTGGCGGCGCGCGCCCTGCGCCATGGAATCAAAAATGATCAGATCGAACGATGGAACCTTGGTATCGGATCGCGAACTGAGCGCGATGCGGAAGGTCAGGTTTCCCTGCCTCTCCGGACAATCATGCGCTAGTTTTGCTCCGTCGCAAGCAGACCTTGGCAGCATGCCGACCGGCCGACCTTCGCGCGACTTCCGCTCATGGCCAGAGGTGGACATTTGCAATATTTATTCGTGTGAAGCAGTTGCATTCGCTTTCAGGATATCTCGAGACCAGCGCTTACAGGTATCTTGTGAAACCCGCAAATCGGTATCGTGGTGCATCTCAAGCTTGCACCGCAATATGAGAAATCGGTTGCGCATCCGCATGGTCACAGCCACCTGTGCCGAATTAACAATCAATCCTCCTCCTCCAGTAAGGGTTACGATTTCGCTGTCACCAATGGCGTCAGCTGTCTCAAAATAGACCCCTTGCCACTTACGATTTGGCGAAGGATGCCAATCTCGCGCATCCGCCTGGGCTTATGCGATACACGGCGCGTCCAATGCTTCTACTGGAAGTGAGCGTGGCCGGATTGCAAGGTCAGTCGACGCATAGGTTCAACTTTCCGGGATGGTTGCAGCAGCGAATGGTGCGAGCACCGTCCAACCAAGGTTCGCATAGAGGTTGCGGCCGTCTCCTGTCGCCACTAGAAGCTGCGGAGTCACAGGGGATTTTCTGGCAGTTCCAAGAGCGATCATCACCGCGACGCCCAATCCTTTGCGCCTGTGATCCTGCGCAGTTTCGATTCGATCATAGATGAAGACATCTGCAGTTTCCGCCGCGCATCCGCTTGCGGCCAGATCGCCATCGGGCGCGATGATGCAAGCTAGGGTGACCGGCCCGGCTTGATGAAACTCCATCCTGTACCCATCCGGCAGAGGCTTTGTATCGGGGTTTGCGGCTGCCGCGATCATAAAATAGTTCGCCGGCTGAACCTCCCAGCGAGCTGGCAGTGCACTTCGCAGCTCCTCGTCAGAGCCGCACAGCTTCAAGTAATGTCGTGGAGCCGTAATGTCATGTGCGATTTCGCGCAGGCCACCACATAGCTGTGGGAATACCCACCTCTTCACTTCCTTCTCCGAGTGGGTATCTACTCGGAAGCCACCGTGATCGTGAACAGGGGGCGGGGAGGTCCGAGCGATGGAATGCGCTGCTTGCCAGGCGAAAACGAGCTTTGGATCGACGTAGGATATGGCCATGGTTGATAGTATTCGGTGCTCAGATGGGGGGCGCATTCTCTCCGGCGGCTACACGCGCGGTGTCATGTTGACTCTCAGCCGCGACGTCTCCGTGACTTTTAACTAAAGCATTGCCCTGTCTCAGGAGCCAAGACGCATTGCGCAGTATCTGTGGCGTATGTGCTTCGCTCTGTTTTTTGCGGCATCCTTTTTCTTCCTCGGACAGCAGAAGGTCATGCCCGTGTACATGCATGGATCGTCGCTCCTCCTGGCGTTGGGGATTGCGTGTTAGACCGCTGGCAACTTCGCGACACGCGCCGTTGCGGCTGCGACATCACCCTCGACCCATCGAAAAGATGGGCTCGAAACAGCCCAGGATGAGACGCCTGGCGTCGAACGGCGGTTCGTCGGTTGTGTCCAGACATCCGTCCTCGTGCATCTTCGCTTCGGCCGCGTAGAAGCTCGTTTTGTCTGGCCAGATTTGCCAGGTGAAGACGATCTTCTCGCCATCTTTCGCCGCGACGGCGCGCCGGAAGTCGGTCTGCTTGCCATCGGGTACGTAGTCCTCCCAACTCTCGACGATCTCGAGGCAGCCATGATCCTTGAAGATCTTCGCCCCATTCTCGGCCCATCGGCGATAGGCATCCATCTTGTCTTCGGGTACGGGAATAACCAAGCCGGCGACGTACATGGTTGAGACTCCTTCGGGCTGTGTCCGAGTCGGGGGAAAGCGCATTGTCTGCTTCGGTGATTGCGGACGCCCACTGTCCGCTGTCCGTGCTTGTCCGGACAATACCAACACCGTCCGCGGACATCAGCTGCTGCCGAGAGGCGATCAGAGAAATGGCTCAGTAATGCGGGTTGCGGAGGGTTCGAAGCGTTGGCACGAGGTTTGCCATATACCTCTTGAAAGCTTCCTACCTCACTCGCGGAGAACCATCATGAAATTCGAAACCCTGATGCTGCACAGCCTTTTCGCCGCCTGCCTGCTGGTCTGCGTACTGACCCTTGGTGCCATGCTCACAACACAGGCGACCGTGTCGAGCGTTGCTGTAAACCATGCCCCGGTTGCAGCGTCCGCGAGCTCGGCCAGCTGAGTCATTGACCCCTGCAGTACAACGTTTGTGATTGACCACGAGCGCATCTCGACCCATTGCGTAGCGGCTTGGCCGTCCCCGACACCCGTCATGAATCTCTCGCTAGCTTCGTTGATAGCTAGCTGGATGGCACGGGACAACTCAGATCACCTTCCTCACATCGCAGATAGGCTTTGAGCTCGTCAATGCGCGTGCTGGTCAATCCGTCCCGACACTGGGCGACAAGCATCGGATAGACACTCCCCTGCGCACTGGCCGAAGTTGAGAACGTGCACTCGGCGTCGCGAAAGGCCAGCCACGCTTTCTGCGCGTTGACAAGGAGCTTTGTCGCCTCCTTGTCCTGCTTCAGACGAACGTTGATCTGGCTGTAGACAGCGTTCAGTTCGGCGTCCGTCTTCCTATACGCCTGATCGGCGCACACGTTCATGGCCATCTGACTCGTTGCATTGGAGCAATCCTGCGCCAATGCAACGGCCAAGGGTGCGATGGCCATCAACACCGACGTGGCAAGGAAAATCCGCATCGATCGCTCCTCCCGTGGGCCAAAGCGAGCCGTTACATCAATTCAACCCACGCTGTGCTTTCCAGCCAGAATTTCTCCCGATCGACGATAAACCCGGCCGCCTGCTCATAGACCAGCCAGGCATTGATTACGTCCAGCAGATCCTGATCGTTGCGGCGCACGGCGAAGGCATGCGCCGTCTTGCCGAACGCGCTTACGTCCAGCGTGCGCAATTGTTGCGGGTAGGAGTTGGCGAAGGCCTCTGGTAGCGGCTGTTCGGCCAATAGCCCGTCCAGCTTGCCGTTGCGGACGTCCTGCAGTGCTTGGCTTTCATCGTTGATTTCGACGACATCGCTGTTGCCGAGCCAGGTCTTGCTGGTAGCCGCGGTTACGGTACCGGAAAGCACGCCGATTCGATGCTTGCTGCCAGTCTCCAATGCGCGCAGATCGTCCGCGCCGAGAGCTTTGCGATTGACCACGAGTCCCAGCGAAAAGCTACCGTAGCTCTCGCTGTATTTCAGCAGCAGCGCGCGTTGTGGCGTCACACTCAGCCCCGATGCCAGGACGTCGAAATGGCCGTCACGCAAGTCATCAATCGCCGTCGACCAGGTAGTCGGAACCAGCTCGATCTTCCAGCGCATGTCCTTCGCCAGTTGCCTCATGTAGGCAACCTCAAGCCCAACCCATTGCCCACTCTTGTCACGCATGACCCACGGGGCGTTGACGGCAACACCCACCCGCAATGCGCCCTGCTTTTGTATCGTCGCCAGGGTATTGCCAGGTTGATGCAATGCGCTGTCGCCGTGAGTTGAATCTGTGGTTGCTGCAAAAGATGCCGGGATGGCGAGCAGCAGGCTCATCATCGCAATCGACGCTACATAACCCAAAACCCGGAAGAAGCGCATGGACATCTCCTTAGTTGGTAGCAGAGGCGGTTAACAGGCTGGCGTGATGGTTAGCGTCGGTATTGAACGTGGCTACTTCGTGACACGAGCATCTTGGTTCACGGCTTGGTTCTCACTCTTCTTCGAGGCGGACCGTGTAGCGGGACCTTTGGATAGCGCAAGCTGTGCCGTCGCTGGGCGGCCGTCAGCGGATATTCTCGAACATGCGAAATATCCAGACCAGTTGATACGCGAGCGCGAAGATTACAAAGATTTGCTGGAATCGTTTGTTGGCAACGAAGATGGCGATCACCGCAAGAGCGGCGAGCAGTCCCTGCCGCACAATGTACTCCACGCCAAACGAGTGTAAATAGCCCGCGCCCTTGATCGCGGTATCAATGACATCGACGACGAACATCAGTGCGAGGAAGCCGTAGAACCACTTCCTGCGTGACTCGAAATACTCGGCAAAGCCCGAATAGTCGTCCAGTCGATCGGGAAACAACAACGACGCGAGTACGACGAAAATTACTGCATAAGTAATCACGAACAGGTAGATCGCGAAGGTCCACGAAGGAACATCGATCAGCGCGTACTCGTACCACCAGAAATGGATGATCGCCAGCAGGAGAAAAAACACCCACCCGATATGGACCGGATAAATCTTGTAGATCTTCGGGTGCTGGACGAACCGAGTCAGTCCAGTCACGAGTCGGGAGATACTCAAGCCGAGCACGATCGCAAGAATGACGCGAACATGCGAAAAGATTTCGTGAGCGGATGAGGCGTAGTTCATGACACCCCCAAACGAGCATTGGCGGGCCGATGCTACTCGTTAGCGACCTTGCCCTGCCAGCGTTACGAGGGACGGGGTCGTCACAGGCGTAACGCTCACCGATCTGGCACTGAAGCGATCTCGCTGACTCGACGCATCACCCCGCCGGGAGCAAAAGAGCTGGTCGTTCCGTATCAAGCTTCGCCAGGGTGCTTGAGGCCCAAAGCGACCGCAGTGACATCCGTGTATTTCAAGCCGGCACCGGTATTGAACAGCACGACGCGGTGCGAGGCATCCAGCACGCCGGTGGCCAGCAAATGGTCATAGGCCGCCGTGGCCGCCGCGCCCTCTGGTGACAGGAAGATGCCCTCGTTGGCGGCCCAGTCCCGCAGGGAAGCGAAGATATCGTCGTCCGAAACAGCAACGGCCATGCCGCCCGAGGCACGCAGGATGTCCAGGATGATGTAATCGCCGTAGGCTTTCGGCACGCGCAAGCCCGAGGCGGCGGTTTCCGCGTTCTGCCACATCTGGCTCGCGGCGGCGCCGTCATTGAAGGCCTGCACGACCGGCGCGCACCCGGAAGACTGGATCGCGAACATGCGCGGACGCTTGCCGGGTTTGACCCAGCCCAGTTGCTCCAGTTCGTCGAATGCCTTCCACATGCCGATCAGGCCGACGCCACCGCCGGTGGGATAGAACACCGCGTCGGGATATTCCCATCCCAGCTGTTCGACGAGTTCGTAGCCCATGGTTTTCTTGCCTTCCACGCGGAACGGTTCCTTGAGCGTGGAAATATCGAACCAGCCCTCAATTTGCTTACGCTCGCCGACGATCCGGGCACAATCGGAAATGACGCCATCGACCAGCGTTACATTCGCGCCGTAGGCCATGGCTTCCACATAGTTCGCCAGCGGCACGTCGCGTGGCATGAAGATGTGCGCTTCGATATCGGACGCGGCTGCGTACGCGGCCAACGCGCCCGCGGCGTTTCCGGCGGAAGGAACGGCCAACTTTTTCAAGCCGTAGTGACGCGCCATCGTCACCGCCAACGCCAACCCGCGCGCCTTGAAGGATCCGGTGGGATTGGCGCCTTCCTCCTTCAGGAACGCGCCGGGATGCCGCTTGCTGCGCAGCATCGGCGTCCAGCCTTCGCCAAGGGTGACCGGCTCGACATCCGGAAGTACGGCGCGGTAACGCCACATGCCGCTCCACGGCAATGTTGCGTCTTTGCCGACGACTTCTTGCGGCGACCGACCCTGCAGATGCGTCAAGTCGTACCTCACATACAGCGCGCCGGCCGGTTGGTCGGGGCATTGCGTGCAGAGCGTCTGTGGTGTGTCAGCCGAAAGTCGTGCGTGGCAACGGGAGCATTCTAGGTAGGCAATGGCAGGCATGGGGAATCATCATCCGTTGGGGTGGCAATCATTCACTGCGGGGAATCAGGGGTTCACAAAGGATTGCCATTCGACGTCGGCGCGATTTGACCTTCCCACTTCGCAACAACCGCGGCGGCGACGGAATTGCCCAGGATGTTCGTCGCGGACCGCCCCATGTCGAGGACATGATCGACCGCGAGAACAAGCGCAATGCCGCTGTCTGGCAGATTGAAATAATGCAATGTGACGGCGACCACGGCGATCGCCGCGCGCGGAACGCCGGCAACACCCTTCGTGGTCACGATCAGCAGGCCGAACAGGGTGATCTGCTGGGTCACCGTGAGCTCAATTCCATAAGCCTGCGCGATAAACAGAATCGCAAACGTGCAGTACATCATCGCCCCGTCCAGATTGAACGAATAGCCGAGCGGCAGCACAAAGCTTGCGATGCGACGAGGGATGCCAAACGCAACGAGTTCTTCCAGCAGCCGTGGATAAGCCGCCTCGGACGAAGAGGTCGCAAATGCCAGCAACACCGGTTGCCGGACCCCGGCAAGCAGACGCAAACCGCGCGAGCCGACGATGAGCAAGAGCGCGACAACCAGGACGCCCCACAGGAGCCCCAGCGAAAGATAGAACCCCGCTACGAACCGTGCGTATGTCCCCATGATGCCGATGCCGTGAATGCAGATCGAGCTTGCCAGTGCGGCGAAGATGGCGATCGGCGCCGCCTTCATCACATAGTCGGTTACCTTGAACATGATGGCGGCGAGCTGCTCGACGAGTTCCACGAACTGCAGTGCTTTTTCCTTCAGCGCCGCCGCTGCCGCGCCGACGAAGATCGAGAACACCACGATTTGCAGTATTTCGTTGCCTGCCATGGCCTCGGCGAACGAGCGCGGGATCAGGTGCGTCACAAAGTCCGCAACGGTGAAGTTTGCGGCATCCGTACCACTCACCGTGCCCGACGGGGCGAGCGGAGGCCGTCCCAGGACATGCAGCGCCGCGCCCGGCTGCAGCCAGTGCGCCATCAGCAACCCGATCGTCAGGGAAACACAGGATGCACCAAGGAACCACGCCAGCGCCTTCGCCCCGACACGACTGATCTCGGCAGCCCCGCCCATTCTCGCGATCGCCGTTACCAGCGAGGCGAACACCAGCGGCGCAATGATCATCTTGATCAGCCGCAGGAACGCGTCGGTGATGATGGACAGATCTGCCGCCACATCGACCGCCTGCGGCGACGTCAGATGGCGGTTGCATATCCAGCCAACGGCAATGCCCAACAGCGTGGCCGCGACTAAGGAAATCGTGAACCACCGCTGCCGGGCCGCCATCAGTTGCCCGCGCCGCCATCACTGTTGCTGAGGGTGGGGACGCCGACGAGATCCTGACTTAGAACTGTCGCCACGTGATGCGCAGCCCTGCGGATTTCAGGCATCGCGGTGCATTCCCACAAACTGCCGCGCAGCAAAGAACCGATCGCAAAAAGCCCCCGCTGCGGCTGTCCCGAACGGTCGATCAATTGCCCATCAGCCTGGGCCAGGACTCCCATCTGCAAAGGATCCGCAATGGCAAGCCCTTTCTCCAGCAGGCCACAAAGGAGTTCGTGCTCCGTATATGCAACGGCGGTATCCAGGCCCGTCGCCTGGATGACCAGATCTGATTCCAGTGTGCTGACCAGTTGCGATACCCGGCCACGAACCGTGATCCGCAAAGGTGAAACCCCCTCAACCCGCAGAACCCGCGCTGCTTGCACCTGAAGGCGCCCCTCGTCACGCAGTTGCTCGATGGCTTGTGCAGAGGCGGGTGCCAGGCGATGGCGTGACGCTTCCCAGAGCCAGCGGAGGTGTCGCAGAAATTGCCGGCGCTGTCTGTTGGTAAGTTTTTGCCAAAGCCTGGCGTTGATCGGGCGCATGCCGTCGACAATGCTGCGCCAGTCTCCGGAGTGTGCTGCGAACGCCTTGCGAACCAGTCGCATCATGGCGGGCACACCGTTACTTTCCAGAAGGCTTTCGTTGAGCTCATCCTGAAATGGAAACGGTGCCAAGGGTTGCTCTGGGTGCACGAAGGGCAACAGGCCATGCCTGGACACTGCCACCAGGTCCGCGGCGGGCCAACGCGTGGATGCCGACAGCAGCGTATCGACCGCCGTCAGCCCCGTGCCGATCACCACCACGCGACGAGGAGGCGTCTGATGCTCATCATGGGCCCAAGGATCCAGCTGGTAGGCGCCGCTGGCAAGCGTTTCGCTCCGGACACTTCGAAGTGGCCGGGGCGGCAACGCACCCAATGCGAGAACCACATGGGCCGCCTCAATGGTTCGCCCATCCTCCAGCGCAATGATGTAACCGTTGAGCGGAGCGGCACTGATGCCGGCCGCACCGGCTTTGTGTACTTTGAAAGACTGCCCTTGTTGCCGCGCGGATTGGATAAGCGCTCCAATTTGGGCCTGCACAAAATCGCCGAACAGGCGACGAGGAAGAAAGTCCGACCCGCTCACACGATCCAGCTCGGCGCTGGCGTGCCTTAGAAAGTCGTCCGAATGATCGAGGAACAATCCCATGCCAGCGGCGCGTACGTTAAGCAGATGTCGTTCATCGAGCGTGCTATACGCCACCCCTCGACCAAGCGAGCGCTGGTTGACGATCCAGTGAATCGTGCATGGTGGATTGCGTCGGAGAAGCTCCCCGAAGACCGCGGCGCCAGCTGCGCCACCACCGATGATCGCGATATCCGTCATGAAATCGAACCCCAATGAAGCAAAGAATTAATTCGAAAGCCCTGGCAGGGCACACGATGCCGCTTTTCGTGTTGGTGGCAGTCAATCACGTCCATCGTTAAGTCCCCGTATCTTGCTTTTGCATGCCTCGAAGCGACGATTCACGGCATATGCTTATGCCTAATCAGGCTTGGATCGCATCGATTTTTTGTGATACGTCCATGACCTCATATGGCCATCTAGGTGGCCATTTAAACTGGGCGCAATAAAATGTAACGGATAATGGTTGCCAATCATTGACTGCAGGACGACGACCCGACTTACCGATCAGCACGCCACCGAAACGCATTGTCGCTTTCAGTCGCGCTCTGTGGCACGGCATCACTGCCGTGCCACACCAAATGCAGGCACGTCAGAGCGGCTCGGTCGCCGTCGACTTGCGTTGGGGAACCTGGCCCGCTGTCTGCGGATACACGGCGTAAGACAGCAGCGGCCCACCGTAGACGTGCAGGCTGAGGGCAGGCACGTCGGCCGACGGGTTGGAGCAAGCATGTGCATAGGCCGCATCGTCGAAGATCGCTGCGCCATCTCTTTGCAGGTCGAGCGCACGCACCTCTTCGGGCTTGCCGCTGCCGAGCTGGAATTCGTCGACGTGCAATGCACCACATAGCACCAGCTCGATACCCCAAAGACCATCGTGGTCATGCACGGGCGTGTGGTATCGCGGCGGCCAGCCGATAAGGATCGCCGAGTATCCATCGCCTTCAGCAACGAGCCAGCGGCGATAGGCAGTCCGCGCTTCCTCGGCCCTGTTTGCCAGCGCACGCCGCGAATCGGTTGCATCGGTTACCGCTCGCAAGGCATCACAGAGGTCGTCAAGGCCTGATGGCAAACGCGGTTGATGACGTTGAAGGGCGTCCGCAATTTCACGGCGCCATGTTTCGAGAAGTTTTGCGGGCATTAGGTATTTGCATGAGTGGGATGACCCACACCTTAAAGGGTGCCAGTAAAATAAGGTAACTAGACAGCTATTTAACGAATGAGCATGAACCCGATGGCGGATCGACCTTCCTTCGGCGGTTTTCGAGCGCCTGCGTTGGGGGCCGAAGAGACCAAGCGCTCCCTCGGAGACCGATCAAGGTAACGCCTATCCTGTCAGCTGCCGGTCGTGGCCGCACGGCAGCCACATGCTTTTTCTGACCGTGGACGTCAGGTCGGGGCAGTTTTCGCCGTCAACTGGCAAATGAAGCAGGCCCTTGCGTACCCCTGTTGGCGTTTCGTCGGTTGCGCGCGATGCCCGCGAACCGCGGCCTTGTGAGCACTTGAGCGGACTGCAGAGGCTGCGGCTTGCCGGTCCTGCGTGTTGCCTCGGTCAAGGCTGCATTGGCAAGTGTCTTGCTTGGCTTGTGGCCATGAACGACACCACTCACAGACCGCGCATGCTCACCGAATCCACCTCAGAAAACCAGCAGACACCCATCGCAGGCGACGATGCGAGCCTGGAACAACAGATGGCTGAGCTCGCTCTGTCGAACGATGCCAAGCGGTTTCTGCGTAGCCTCCACCTTGCCGAGAAGCAGCTCAACGACGCGTTCAACAAGGGCCGTCAAGATGGTGGACTGGGAGAGCGTGTGAGTCAGGTGTATCACGACCTGTATGGGGCGGGTTGTGCATCGAAAGATTGATGCTGAAGTAGCCGGGCAGTTTTATTGAAGCAGGATTGTTGACGATTGGGCATTGCAGTAAAAGCGCAAGAGTGTCCCTCGAATCTTTATCGCGCCGTGTGCGGACCGCACAGAGTGATCGATAGTCGGGTGTCGGATGGACACGGACCGACACACCCGACCAAAGCCGCACCGGACGTTTCGGCGAAACATCAAGCCACGCATCAACGCTGTGCATCGATAGTTTTTGCCAGCTCGGTGCTGCGCGGCGCAGCCAACCCGCCGTAATGCGCGTCGATCTTGTCCAGCAGCGTCCGTGCGTCATCACGCTTGCCATCCGCGAGCAGGTCTTTCACTTGTTTCAGTGACGTCGTCAGTTCGTTCTCGATGCGCGCGCGGCAGGCGACAAGCTTGTCCGGGTCGGACTTCACGGGCTCAAGCAGTGCATCCAGCGCGCGATTCAGGGTCGCCGGATCGGCGAGGTCGTGCCCGGCCCATGGCATCGCCACGGTGTCCAGATGAAACACGCACCATGCCTGCA
>JBAPPP010000509.1:0-5955 GCA_049280175.1 Rhodanobacter sp. | reverse complement strand
CGGTCACCGGCGCGCGCGGCCCGCGGGTACTCGGCGCGATCTATCCGGCGCCTTCTTCCGGCTCCTCGACACGGGTGTTTTCGGGCGCCAGTTGAGTCGCCGGCGTCTGCACCAAAGCGTGCAGTGCTTCCTCGAACACCCCTCGTTCCTCGGCCTCCCAATGGCCGCCGAGCACCATCAATGCTTGCGGATCACGCAGGGTTTCGCTGAACTCCTGCGAGGCCGACATGCCCACGCCGACGCGCAGCGCATCCAGCATGACGTCATTGATCGTGCACTGCCGCTCCCTGGCCAGCGACCTGATGCGCTCGACCAGCAGGCTGTCGACATGCTGCAGGATCATGTCAGGCACTAGCGTCCCTCCTCAGGGCGTTCGGGAACCTGTCGTTCCCATCATGCGGACACGCTTCCAACGCATCCGGCGGCGGCTCCCTCGCCTGAATGCCCATGTTAGCGCGGCCGTGTCTACAAGATGTATGGATTGCATCGCGAAATGGCATCGCGGAAGCCGGCCGTCTAGCGCGCGCCCTGATCCGTGGCCTGCGCACGTTCGATGCCGCGGAAGCGCGGCCACAGGTACGCAAACAGCAGCATGGCAGGAAGAATCGACAATACGGTGATCACGAAATACTCGCCGTATCCGGTCGCCACCACGATGCCGCCCGCAAAGAACCCGAGCACCTTGCCGGGCAGGTTGACCAGTGAGCTCAACAGCGCGTACTGGGTACCCGTATGCTGCTTGTTGACCAGCGACGACAGGAACGCCACCGTCGGCGGCCCCAACAGGCCCTCGGCGAAGTTCTGTCCGGAAATAGCCACGCCCAGCATCATCAAGCTGCCGTGGTGGCCGAGCAGCAGCAGGTACAACAGGTTGCTGCAGCCTTCCAGCACGATGGCGATGCCAAGGACTCGCCATACGCCCCAGCGGGCCACCGCGGCGCCGCCCACGAAGGCACCGACAATGCCGATCCAGACGCCGTAGATTTTGGTGACGGCACCGATTTCCGTCTTGGAGAAACCCATGTCCCGATAAAACGGACTCATCACGCCACCAACGATCGACTGCTCGGGAATTTTGAACAGCAGGATGAACAAAACAATGACCGCGGCGAGGGTCCAGCGGTAACGGCGAAAGAAGTCCGCGAACGGATCGATCACACTGTCACGCATCGCCTCGCGCCACGATGAGGCCATCATGCGACGCAGCTGCGGCTCTTGCATCGCCAGAGTCGTGATGATCGGCACCACCATCAGGATGGCCATCAGCACGTAGACCGTGCTCCAAGTCATGTGATCGGCCAGGATCAAAGCCAGCGCCCCGGCAGCGAGCAAGCCGAAGCGATAGCCCAGCGAATAAGTGGCGACCAGTGCGCCTTGTGCCGACATCGGTGCGATCTCGATGCGGTAGGCATCGATGGCGATGTCCTGCGTGGCCCCCATGAAGGCCACGAACAGCGTTGCGGCCACAAAGGGCGCCAGCTGATGTGGCGTGAGAGCCGCCATGGCCAACAATCCCGCGAGCACACCGAGCTGGGCAAACAGCAACCAGCCTCGGCGCAGCCCCAGCCGGTCAAACAATGGCAGCCGCCAGTGATCAAGCAGCGGCGCCCAAAGAAACTTCAGGGCATACGTCATGCCCGCACTGGCAATCATCGTGATGTCCTTCAACACGATGCCGTTTTCCTTCAGCCAGAACGCCAACGTTCCGGCGACGAGCAGAAACGGCAAGCCCGAAGAAAAGCCGAGCAGGCACATCGTCCTTGCCGCTGGTTGCGAAAACGCGCGCCACACCGACGGCTTGCGCATCTTCCGGACGCCGGGCTCAGTCGGCATAGTCAACCGTGTACGGCGCATGGTCGGAGAAGCGCTGCTCACGATAGATCGAGCAGCCGCTCAGTCGATCGCGCAGTGATGGCGTCGCGACCTGGTAATCGATACGCCAACCGACGTTGTTCGCGCGTGCCTGGCCTCGGTTCGACCACCACGTGTACTCGACGGCGTCCGGTTTCAGCGCACGGAAACTGTCGACCCAGCCGCGCTGCTGGAACAGCAGGTCCAGCCAGGCACGCTCTTCCGGCAGGCAGCCGGAATTTTTCTGGTTGGAGCTCCAGTTCTTGATGTCGTTCTTCGTGTGCACGATGTTCCAGTCGCCGCAGATGACGTAGTCGCGCCCGCTCTTCAGCCAGGCATCAAAGATCGGCGTCAGCCATTCCATCACCTTGAACTTGAACTGCTGGCGCTCGTCGCCGGAGGAACCGGACGGCACGTAAAGCGACACCACCGAGAGATTGCCGAAACGCGCCTCGATGTAGCGGCCCTCGTTGTCGAACGCGTCCCAGCCCAGTTCGGTCAGCACCTGATCGGGTTCGCGCCTGGCATAGATCGCCACGCCGCTATAGCCCTTCTTGGTGCTGGCATCGCGATAGAAGCAGTGATGGCCATCCGGGCGGAACATCGGATCGGTCAATTGATCCTCCTGCGCCTTGGTCTCCTGCAGGCAGACGACGTCGGCATTCTGTTGACGCAACCAGTCGAACACGCCCTTGGTCGCGGCCGAACGGATGCCATTGGCGTTGAGGCTGACGATACGCATGGAGTCTCCTGGCAGTGATAGGCGATCATAACAACCGCAGCGCGTCACCAGCGCCTCCCGTGGTGGTTCCACATGCACAGACAGAGCAGGCCTGAAGTGAATACACCCGAGGATTCCAGCATCCGCGTCGTGCCGGTCGATGCCGCGCTGCGCCCGGCGCTGCTCGGCCTGGGCGTGCAGCCGGCGCAGAGCGACTGGGTCCGTGTCATCGCGGACCTGCTGGCCGACGTGGCTCTGTGCCCCGGTAGCGAGCCGATGGCGATCCTGCGAGGCGATACCCCCGTGGGCTATTACCGCATCGAACCGAATGCACGCAGCGTGGCCGGGCATGATTTTGGGGTGCCGGCGCTGGGTTTGCGTGCGTTCTTCATCGATGCCGGCTGGCAGGGTCGCGGGCTGGGCACACAGGCGCTTGCTGCACTTATTGCTGACCTGACCGAACGCCATCCGCAGGCGCAACTGCTGGTGCTCACCGTCAACTGCAACAATCACGCCGCGCTGCAGTTGTACTTGCGCGCAGGCTTCAACGACAGCGGCGAGTTGTACCATGGCGGGCGTTCCGGACCGCAGCACCTGCTGTTGCGCGTCCTGCCCTGAATGCCGACCGGCCCTGAACCCAACTATTGGCGAGACGACCTGTGCACGATTATCAGCGCGACTTCATCGAACTCACCCTGCAGCGCGACGTGCTCCGTTTCGGCGAGTTCACCCTGAAATCCGGACGGCAAAGCCCCTACTTCTTCAACATGGGCCGGATCGATTCCGGTGCGGCGCTGGCCCAGCTTGGTCGTGCCTACGCCGAGGCACTGATGAATTCGGGGCTGGCCGTCGACATGCTGTTTGGCCCGGCGTACAAGGGCATCGCGCTGGCCGCGGCGACCGCCATTGCGCTGGCCGATCACCATCAACGCGACCTGCCATGGGCATACAACCGCAAAGAAGCCAAGGATCACGGCGAGGGTGGTGTGCTGGTCGGCGCGCCGCTCAAGGGCCGCGTGCTGATCGTGGACGACGTGATGACTGCCGGCACCGCGGTGCGCGAATCGCTCGAGCTGATCCGTGCGCATGGCGCGGAACCCGCTGGCGTGCTGATCGCATTGGACCGTCAGGAGCGCGGGCAGGGCGAGCGCTCGGCCGCGCAGGAAGTCGCGGCTGACCACGGCATTCCGGTCATCGCGATCACCGGCTTCGACGATGTGCTGGCCTATGCCGGGGAACGACCGCAGCTGGCCGCCGAACACGCTCGTTTGGTGGCCTACCGTGAGCGCTACGGGGTGCAAGGCTGAATTCATGACGGGAGGGCAAGCTCAAGTGAACCCGATCACGCTGGTGGCCGTTGTCATCGGCGCGTAGCTAGGCAGCGCGATGACGCCAGCTATACTGCCGAACAAGGGAGAATCCATGCGCAAGTTACTATCTGTCTTCGCCGCTGCCGCGCTGCTCGCGAGCCTGTCAGCGCGCGCCCAAACCAGCAGTTCCGCCAGCGCCTACCACTACAAATGGTTCGACGGCCAAGGCCAGATGCAATTCAGCGACAGCCTCACCGCTGACGCGATGAAGTACGGCTACGACGTAGTCAACGCCCAGGGCCTGGTCATCCAGCACGTGGCGCGGCAATTGAATCCGGAGGAGCGGGCCGCAGCGAACAAGCTGGCAGCCGAGCAGGCCGAGCAACAGCACGCCGTGCAGGAACGTGCCAAGGCCGAAGCGCAGATGCTGTCTGCCTATCCGGACGAAGAGTCGTTCAAGATCTCGCAACAGCAAGTGCTGGATACCATCGACCAGCAGATTCATACCACTCAGACCAATCTGCAAATTCAGGAAAAGGCGCTGACCGATCTGCTCACGCGTGCTGCCGATATCGAGCGTGCCAAAGGTCCGGTACCGAAATTCCTGTCCGACAGCATCAGCAAGCAGCGCAACGTGGTTACCGGCCAGCGCAGCGCGCTGGAACGCCTGCAGGCGCAGCGCGCGCAAACCGTGCAGCTGCAGGTCACCCAGCTGGTGCGATATCGTCAATTGAAGGCGGCGCAAGAGCAGCCTGCACAGTAGCAAGCCGCAGCTCGCCTGGACGGCGCCCTCGATGGGCGCCTGCTTTCGGCGCCTCCTTCCTGCGATTACAAGCTATTGAACGCAGGCCCGACTTTGCCGGGGCCTGGTTTTCTAGAACGGCAGCTTCAGCGTGGGATCCACCGCGAGCATTTGCTTGCGGAATACATCCTGGATGCGCTTGAGCGCGGCCGGATTGTCTGCTTCAAAACGCAGCACTAGCACCGGCGTGGTGTTGGAAGCACGTACCAGCCCCCAGCCATCCGACCAGTCCGCACGCACGCCGTCGATGGTGATCAGCGTGGCGTCGCCAAAGGTGGCCTGCTGGCGGAATTTGTCCATGAAGCGATAGTGCTCGCCTTCGGCCAGTTCGATCTTCAGCTCCGGCGTGGAGATATTTTTCGGCAGCGTGGCGAAGATTTCCTCCGGCGTGCGCCCCTGCAGGTCCCCCGCGAGAATTTCCAGCAACCGCGCAGCGGCGTAGATGCCATCGTCGAAACCGTACCAGCGCTCTTTGAAGAAGAAGTGACCGCTCATCTCACCAGCCAGTTCGGCACCGGTCTCGCGCATCTTCGCCTTGATCAGCGAATGACCGGTGCGCCACATCAAGGGGCTACCGCCGGCGTCGAGAATCTGGGCCTTCAGATGCCCGGTGCATTTGACGTCATAGATGATTGTAGCGCCCGGCTGGCGTGACAGCACGTCGCGCGCGAACAGCATCAGCAGGCGATCCGGATAGATGATCTCGCCGGATTTGGTCACCACGCCAAGGCGATCGCCGTCGCCGTCAAACGCGATCCCAAGATCGGCACCGGTGCTTTGCACCGACAGGATCAGATCTTCCAGATTTTGCGGGTCGGACGGATCCGGATGATGATTCGGAAAGTTGCCGTCGACATCGCAATACAGCGGGATCACCTCGCAACCGACGCCTTCCAGCACCTGTGGCGCCAGCGCACCGGGAATACCGTTGCCGCAATCGACGACGATCTTCAGGCTGCGCTCGGCCAGCACATCGGAGACGATTTTCTCGAGGTAGTCCGGCCCCACGTCGACCTGTCGCAGGCTGCCCTGACCACCACTTTCCAGCGCGCCGCTGGCGATGCGTTGATACAGGTCCTGGATCGCGCCTTCGGCCAGCGTCTCGCCCCCGACCACGATCTTGAAGCCGTTGTAGTCCGGCGGATTGTGGCTACCGGTGACCGCCACGCCGCAGCCGGTATTAAAACGATAGGCTGCGTAGTAGACGACCGGCGTCGGCACCGCGCCCACGTCGATCACGTCGATACCCGCCGCGCGCAAACCATCGGATA
>JBAPPP010000508.1:0-8218 GCA_049280175.1 Rhodanobacter sp. | reverse complement strand
GCAATTTGCCGCTGCCTTCCAGTGTACCGTCGGCACGCAAGGGCAAGTCTGTCGTCGCGACGGCGCTCATGACCAGAGCCAGCGGAACAGCATGAAGACGATAGTTCGCATTGAGGTTGCCGGGCTTGTCGCGCGAACCACTTACGCAAAGCACGGGTTCGCCGGCGGTCAGGCAAAGTTCGCTGAGGTTCGCGATGCCGTTGTTCCAGCTAAGCCGCGAGGGTTGCTGCAAGCGCCAACGCGGCAACCCTTGCAGGTCCAGCGTGAGAGTCGAGAGCGTGCCGTTCCAGGTGGAGCCCTTGAGCGATCCGGTGAGTGCGAGATCCGCTGACAGCGGTTGTCCTTGCAGCGTCAATGACAAATGATGTTGTCCCGCATTGCCGGACCCATTCAGGCGTACGTCCCGGAAAACAAGGCCGCCCACGTCGACGCCGGTTGCGACGAGATCGAGTTTTCCACCAGGCGCGCTGATGTCCGGGATGCTGGCTTGCAGACGCAACTCGCCGATCTTCTGGGATTGCCAGACGATCGATTGACCTTGCAAGGTTCCATCCACGGCAAGTTTGGGCAGCTTGCCGCGAACATTGAATTTGCCATCCACAGCCCCTTGGGCGCCGGGAAGGAAATCATTCAACGAGGCAATCGCCAGCGTGACATCCGCATTGTTGCTATCACCGGGTTTTGCCTTGACCTGCACGTTGCTGCCGCCGGAGGCGAGATTGAATGTGCCGTCGACGACACGATTGGGTGAAAGATGCAGCCGACCGTCGCCATGTACTGGTCGATGCAGCCACTGGCCGTCGAGTTTGCGCAGTTCGAGGATGACATCCGGTCCGCTACTGGCCAGGATGCCCTTGGTTGAAAAATCCGTGTTCAACGAGCCCTGCCATCCAAACAGCAGCTGGCCGGGATCGAATTGATGGGTGACTGCCTGGAACTGCCATGCGAGCTGCGGTTGCAGGTTGAGTGTGCCGCTGGCATCGAGATCACCCTGAGGCTGTTGCAGCTTCAGCGTGTGCAGAAGGATCTGTTGTGGCGTTCCATCCAGGTTCAACGCGAGTTTCGCGAGCTTTCGCGGCGGTCCGATGTCGACATCGCCTTCAGCGTGGTACTGCTTCGCACTGCCTTTGACGGTCAGGTTGCCGTGACTGTCGAGCTCCTGGCCCACCAGATCGGCGGGCAGTTGGAGATCCTTCCAGGCAATCGCCAGCGCACCGCTGATCGGCCTTGCATCAAGCTGGATCGTGCCTGATGCATTCACGGTCCCGTTGATCTGTGACGAAGCCACGGACAGTTGTTGCAGCGTCAGCGTCTTGAAATCATCGTCGACGCTAGCCTGCAACGGTTGCAGCAAGACGTGGTAGGCGTTGAGATCAATCGACCCGTTCAAAGCAACACTTCGGCGATCGCCGCTGCCGCGTACATCCAGTGCCACATTTTCAAGCGCGCTGTCACCGATGAGCGGTGTCGGGTTGAAGTGCGGAATAGCGAGCTTTCCCGTCCAGGCAAAGTCGTTGCGTTGATCCATGTCGACGTCCAGGCGGGCGACGACCGGTTGCGCCAGGGCAAGCTCGATGTTGGCCAGCCGTCCGTTGCTTTGCACCGCGAGCGTACCGGCATAGACGTTGTCGCCAATTTTCCAGGTGGCTGCGGCGTGCCCCCTGCCGCGATAGTTTTTGCCGATGCCGATCTGCCCGTCCAGGCTGATATGACCGGCAGCTGCGTCGAGAGCGAGCCTGCTCACGTCGACCCCGGCATCCGTCCAGCTGCCCGCCAGGTCGAGCCGGGTGGAGGCAAAGAGCATTTGGCCATTTTGTGTGATGGTTGCTGGGCCGACATGTACCTTGTCGAGCACTAGCCCTACTGGCGGCTTGAGCGAGAAGCCGGAGCTCGACGTGTCATCAGGCGAGGGCTGGGGCAAGGCTACATCGACGCGTTCCACATCCAGGGTCAGTACGTGCAGCTGTTTGTGCAGCAAGGGCCAGGGGTCGAGATCCAGCTGCGCTCTGCTGATGCTCACCACGGTCCCCTTACCATCGTCGTAGCGCACGCCAACAACGTCGAGCGGACCGATCAATCGCCCCTGCGCCTGCTGTATGTGCAGTGCTCCGTGCGTCAGGCCTTCGGCGCGTGCCAGTGCAAAGCGAAGTCCGGACGCACTGCAAAGCAGCCAATAGATGCTGCCAGCAAGTAAGACCAGGACGCATACCGTGGCTGCACCGAACCAGCGCAGCCACCGATAACGTGGGCGGGAGGAAGTCTGGGGAGTGGTAGTCATGTCATCTCCCTCACAGATCGGGCCCGATCACCAGGTGCAACTCCAAACCATGGCGTTGCGAGTCGTTGACCGGCGTGCCGACGTCGACGCGCACCAGGCCGACCGGTGAACGCCAGCGTACGCCCAGACCGGTGCCCACCCGCGGGGTAAAGTCGGTTCCGTCGAACGCGTTGCCGGCATCGACGAAGAAGGCCATGCCCCACTGTCGGGTGAAGTAATGTTCAACCTCGCTGCTGGCGACGATCAGGTTGTTACCGCCAATGACGCGGCCATCGGCGTTTTCCGGGCCGATCGACTGGTAACTGAAGCCGCGTACGGAGTTGTCGCCGCCGGCGAAAAAGCGCAGCTGCGGTGGCAGTGCGGAAAAATCGTCGGTCCAGATGTGGCCGATGCTGGCGCGCAGGACCAGCCGGTTGTTTCCGGCGAATGCTCGGATCCACTTTGCATCGGCGGTCAGCTGGCTGAAGCTGGCACTGGAGATCAGGTCGCTCAGCGTACTGCGCGCGCTGAAGCTCAGCGACCAGCCGTGCTGCACGAAATTGAAATTGTCGGCCTGTTTACGCGTGAGTGACGCCTCGGCATAGACCAGCGTACTGGCGCCATGTTCGACACCGGGCGTATTTTCCGGCTCGTCGGGGCGCTTGCCCACATCGAACGTGCCGGAGATTGCGTGCAGACCCACGGTGCGCACCCAGTTATGCCACAGCGCCGTTTCATTGGCGGTCAGTTCGAAGGTACGCGATTGCGACGTGTCGGTATCCGAATCGCGATAGCTGGCGCCGTAGTTGAAACTGCGCTGATTGTCGCCGGGTAGGGGGACGGAGTAGACGGTGGACACCGTCTTCAGCCTTTGCGCCGCGACGATTTCATTCTTCCATTTGTGGCCACGCCGGTTGATCCAGCGCATTTCAATCCCGCCGCGTACGCCATAACCCGTGTCGGTACCGAGAAAGAGACCACCGGTATAGATGGTGCGTTTGGCTGGTGCCAGCTGAACGTTGACATCGACCGTGCCGTTGCGGGTGTTGTCGACGTCCGGCATCACGTTCACGATCGAGAAGTAGTCGGCACCATTCAATGCTTGTTGCAGAAGCAGCAATTTCGCCTGGTCGAAATAGTCACCGGGTTTGAACGGTACATAGCGCTGTAGAAAACCTTCGCGAAACTGCGAGCCTTCAAAGTGCACCTGACCGTAGCGGTAACGCCGGCCAAGCTCCCACGCAAGATGGATCGTTGCGGTGTGCTGAGCGCTGTGCACTTCGACACGATGCACGAGCAGCCTGGCGTCGAGAAAGCCATTCGCAGTCAATGCGCCACTCAGCGCATCGCGCGCACTGTCGTAGGCACCGTCGTCGAGCCGTTGGCCGTTGAGCTGTTCGACGGCACGGCGGGCCTGGCGGACAGGCTTCAGATCCGCGGCCGATTTGTCCAGCTGGATATCGACCGAGGTCACCATTACGGGCTGTCCGGTGGCGACATGCAGGGTTACGTGCCAGTCCTTGCCGACCTGCTCGAGGTTGCCGGAGACACTGGCATCGTAGTAACCGTAGGGTTCCAGCGCCGTCTTCACTTGTGTATCGGCATTCGCGTAGAGCCGACGTACCTGCGCCTCGCTGGCATCGCGGTTTGCGTATTGCGAGAGGTCGACACCGGCAACCACGGCCGCCTTGAGGGGATCTTCCACGCCATCCACGACCAGTTGCACGCCGGCATGAGCCCATGCCGGGATGAGCAGCAGCGGCAACAGGCATAGTCGGCGTCGCGATCGGCGCATGCGCTGGGGTTCCATCCTCATCAGGGTATCGGCCGATAACGTGCACCGCCGTGCCAGTTATCGCAAGCGTAGCTTTACGATGCGGAGGTGGCTGGCGACGCTGACGTGGCTGATGTATCGCGCGCTTTGCCCCTCCCCTGCTTGCAGGGGGAGGTTGGGAGGGGGTGAGCTTTTGATCTTGAGAGCGAAGAGCGACCCCACCCCAGCCCTCCCCTGCGAGCAGGGGAGGGAGCAAATCAGAGCGAGGAAGGGAATGCGCAGCGGAGCGAATACAGCGCCGATCAGCCGGCCTTGTCGCCCGCCTTATGCGCAATCCATGCACCGATGACCGCCGAGACGTACGGGATCGACTGTGCGGCGAGAATGAAGATCCACAACGTGCCTTCGATATAGCGGGTGCCATAACCCAGCGCCATGCCGACGATGCATAGTGCCAGTGCGATCGCCATCAGTCCTTCTTCGCGTACCGGCGCAAACGCGGCGAAATTGCTGCCGCCGAGGCGACGGCTCTTGGCGGTCACCACGAACGAGGTTTTCTCGCGGGTCAGGCCATGCAGGATGCCGCGCGCGATCGCGTGACTGAGACCCATGCTGGCCAGTGAGGCCATCAAGGTGTCGTACCAACTGCACGGCACGCGAGCGCGGTACAGCACGATGCCGAAGATCGCCTTGGCGAAGAAGAAGCCGATCACCGGGATCAGGAACAACTGCATCGGCAGGCTGAACAACTGCGGGTACGCGACCATGCCGGCGGTCCAGAAGATCGCCATCAGGGTGAAGATCAAGTGCAGCGCATCGGCGAACCAGCTGAACCAGCCGGTGAGGAAGTGGAAGCGCTGGCCACCCGACAGCGGGCCCGACTTGGTCATCCAGCCCCAGCGACCTTTCAGGATCTGCATCGCACCGAACGCCCAACGATAACGCTGGCTCTTGTACGCCTTGAAGTCGGCGGGGGTGAGGCCCTTGCCCATCAGCTCGTCGACGTAGACCAGGTCGTAACCGGCATGCATCAGACGCAGGCCGAGTTCGGCGTCTTCGCAGATCGTCCACTCCGACCAGCCACCGGTGCCTTCCAGCGCCGTGCGGCGCACCATCGTCATGGTGCCGTGCTGAATGATCGCGTTGCGCTCGTTGCGATGATGCATGCCGATGCGGAAGAAGCCGTCATATTCCCACGCCGTCATCCGGCGGAATGTGTTGTGCTCGAACTCGCGATGCGCCTGCGGGCACTGCACCACGGCGACCTTCGGATCGTGGAAGTGGCCGGTGAGGGTAGCCAGCCAGTCGGCACGAACTTCGTAATCAGCGTCGATCACCGCCACCACGTCGGCGCGCGGGTCGGTTTCCTTCAGGCCGAAGTTCAGTGCGCCGGCCTTGTAGCCGGGCCACGGTTCCAGATGGAAGAAGCGGAAGTGCTTGCCGAGTTTTTCGCAGTATTCCTGCACCGGCTTCCACACCGCGGGATCCTTGGTGTTGTTGTCGATTACCAGCACTTCGAAGTTCGCGTAATCGAGCGCCGCCAGCGAATCGAGCGTGATGATCACCATTTCCGGCGGTTCGTTGTAGCAGGCCAGATGGATCGACACGAACGGCTGCTTTTCCGGCGGATCCGGCGTCAACATGCTGGCGTGGCGCACCCATTCGCGTCGCCACAGCACTTCGGTGAACTCGAAGCCGTTGATCAGCAGTATCGACAGGATCGCGATCTGCGCCGGGAACAACAGCACCAGCATGGTCCAGTCGACCCAGCTCAGATAGAAGTTGAACGGCAGCGTGGCCGACCAGGTGATCAGGCCGCAGGCGAGCTGGATCAGCGCGCAGAAGAAAAACCGCCCCATCAGCTTGAAACGGCTGAAGCTGCGCGCGAACCAGATCATCGGGAACAACGCCAGCAGGCTCGCCGCAATGGCCTTCCACGGCCATGCGGTGTCTTCCGTCACCGGGCCGACGAACGGGAACTTCGGCTGACGGTCGGCGTTGAACATACCCCAGTACGCGCCGGTGCGACCTTCGCCGAGATCTTCTTTCCACGGCTGGTCGAATGCTTCCAGCAAGTAGTAGTCAATGTTTTCCGCTTTGGCCGCGTTGAGCCATTCGCGGATGAAGATCGCTTCGTTGGAGATGGATGGGTCGGCGTATTCGTGACGATCGCCGTTGGAGGGCCAGCCGATTTCGCCGACCACGATCGGCTTGTTCGGGTAGCGCTGCCGGATCGCGTGATAGGAACCCAATGCAGCGTTCAGCGCAGGCGTGCGTTGCGCCGGGTCGCGGGCATTGTTTGCTACCGGTATGCCATTCCAGAAGGGGAACAAGTGGATGGTGATGAAGTCCACATGGTCGGCCAACTCGGGATACTTGAGCCAGATGTAGTCGGGCTCGGCGATCGACACCGGCTGGTGCAGGGCCGCGCGCACGCGATCCAGATAGACCATCATCTGCTCGGGCGTGAGATCGTTGCGAAACAGTACCTCGTTGCCGACGATCACCCGGTTGATGGTTCCGGGATACTGTCGCGACATCGCGATCAGCATGGCAATTTCTTTTTCGTTGTTGTCCAGCCGCTTGTCGATCTCGGCGCCGGCCATCACTTTCAGGCCGTCCTTTTCCGCCAGCCGGAACAGCTGCGGGTTCAGCTGCATGTTGTAAGTACGCACATTGCCCGTGTACTTGTGCAGCAACTTCAGATCGTCATCGATCTGCTGGTCATTCGGGAAATCCTGCTTGAACGGGTTCTGGTAACGCTGGAACACCGACAGCGAGAAGCCACTGATGTTGCCATGCCAGTCGTCCGGGCCATGCGGCAGGTTGCCCCACCACCACAGTCCGACGTTCATGGCGGCCACGACCAGCGCAAGCACCAGGGCAGTGAGCAGGGGATATCGGCTGTCTTGGTTTACTGCGGTGGTGCTCAAAAAAATCCCCGGGGGAAGCCTGCGCAACAGGCGGTGGAGCCTGAGGAGCTTAACCAATGCATGGCCGTGGGCTCAACCAGAAGCGTCAGCAGTTTTCAGCGCGAGGTCAGGGGCAAGGGGGAATGGCCACGATTCGCGGGCCGTTTGCGCACAGGGGCCGGTCCAGGCGGCGGACGGCGAAACGGCGCCAGCTTGTGCTGGCGCCGTCTCTTTCATCCCGCTGGGAACGCACCGGGCATGCTTATTTGAGCAGCGAGCGCAGCATCCAGGCGGTTTTCTCATGTTCCTTCAGGCGACCAGTGACCATGTCGGCGGTGCCTTCGTCGCCTGCGGCATCGGCGGCCTTGATGGTCCCGCGGGCGGTGTGTGCGGCGATTTCGTGGCCATCGACCAGCTGGTTCACCATTTCCTTCCATTCCGGCACGCCGGCTTCCTCCTTGATCGAGGTGAGCTTGCCGAACTGGCTGTAGGAGCCCGGGGCGAACACATCGAGCGTGCGGATGCGCTCGGCGACTTCGTCGGCGGCCAGCCACAGCTCGTTGTACTGGGTCTCGAACATGGTGTGCAGGCTGTTGAATTGCGGCCCGGTGATGTTCCAGTGAAAGCTGTGCGTCTTCAGGTACAGCGAATAGGTATCAGCCAGCAGCTTGGACAGATGCCTGGCGACTTGTTCGCGATCCTTCTTGGCGATACCGATGGAAATGGCCATGTGTTGCTCCTTACCTGTGGTTGAGGGTGCCTTGGCAAACATTAGTGGCTGGGCGTACGGGTTGGAAATGAATCCTGCCGATGCTGCCGATAGCCAGCGGCTATCGGACGGGCCCGCTGACGAACGATTGTCGGATGAGTCGATGGGTCAGCGGCTATCATGTGCGGCCCGATCAATCGATGTCTCCATGCCTGCCCCCGAAGCCACCGCTGACACTCGCATGCGCGCGTTGCGCAACGTGCTGGATTCGGCTTCCAGTCGCGACTTCGGCCGCCTGCTGGGGCGCTGGCGCGTGCTGTCACGTCGACCTGACGAAGCCAAGCTGGAGAAACTGGTTGCCGACATCGAGCGCTCCGCCGCCGCGCGGCGTGCCCGGGTCGCTGCGAAACCGGTGATCCGCCTGGACGAATCGCTGCCAATCAGCGCGCGCGCCGACGACATCATCGAGTTGATCCGCAAGCATCAGGTCGTGGTGATCGCCGGCGAAACCGGCTCGGGCAAGACCACCCAGCTGCCGAAGCTGTGCCTGGCCGCCGGCCGTGGCG
>JBAPPP010000507.1:0-10655 GCA_049280175.1 Rhodanobacter sp. | reverse complement strand
CGCGCCAACCATCGGCGCGATCACCGGCGCCACGCCGAAAATCATCATCACCCGCGACATCATCCTCTGCGCCGCAGCGCCTTCGAGACTGTCGCGGATCACCGCCCGCCCCACCACCAGTCCTGCGCCGGCACACACGCCTTGCAGACCGCGACACGTCAGCAGCATGGCAAATGAAGTCGACATCGCCGCACCCACGGAAGCGAGCGCATACACCAGCATGCCGGCCACCATCACCGGCTTGCGGCCGATCGCATCGGAGATCGCGCCGTGGAACAGGCTCATCGCCGCGTAGGTGATCAGGTACACGCTGATCAGCTGTTGCAGCGCCGCGTTATCGACAGCAAAACGCGCGCCGATCAGTGGAAACGACGGGAACACCGCATCGATCGAAAACGGACCGATCATCGACAAGGCAGCCAGCAGCCATGGCAGGCTGCGCCGCACAGTGCGGTGGGTTGGATTCATGGCGGGGACAGACGCGTCGACGAAGGCCGGGCGAGTATAGAGCGCCATCGCAAAGATTCGCCGCTCTTGACGGCGAGGCCACTCGATCGAATAGGATAGCCACACGGGAGATGGCATGCCTCCCGTTTCGCGAAAGCCCCTGGCGATCCGAAACAAACCACCTCTCGCCTGGCGTTGAGGTTGATGATGCCTGCACCACCGGCTTCCGGCGGCGCAGGCGTGCCTGCCACCGCGGCAACCGGACACTCTCATTGTCAGGAGACGCGCTCGTGGGTTTTAGCGGATTTGCAGCGGTTGGTATCGGTGGCGTGCTGGGCTGCTGGTTGCGTTGGGGGTTGGGCGTATTCCTCAATCCCTTGTTTCCTACCCTGCCGCTGGGCACGTTGGCGGCGAACCTTGCTGGCGGCCTGATGATGGGCTGCGTGATGGGTCTGTTCGATCACTTCCAGACCCTGTCGCCGGAATTGCGGCTGTTTGTGTTCACCGGTTTTCTAGGAGGGCTGACCACGTTCTCCACCTTTTCTGCCGAATCCGCCACCTTGTTGCTGCGCCAGCAGTACCTTTGGTTCAGTGGTCACGTGCTCGTGCACGTGATCGGATCGCTGGCGATGACCGTGATGGGCATCGCGCTGACCCGCAGCTTGCTGCGTCACTGATGGGTAGCCCAATGACTCGTGAAACCGTGCAACAGGGCGTCCACCTGTATTTCTACTGCCACCTGCGCGCCAAGCATGACGGCATGCTGCTTTCCGAGTGGTTGCTGGAGCAGGCCAAGCACCACGGCCTGGGTGGAGGCTCGGTGTTCCGCGCGATCGCCGGCTTCGGCCGACACGGTGTGCTGCACGAGGAGCAATTCTTCGAACTAGCCGATGACCTGCCGGTAAAAGTTGAGTTTTTACTGCGCGAGGATCAGGCCGAACTGCTACTGCAACTGGTACGCGCGGCGGCCGTTGACGTGGTGTATGCACGCTCACCGGCAAGTTTTGCCCTGCTCGACAAAGGTTGACCGTCCTGACCCGGGCGAACATCCCACACCCATCCAGCCAGCGAGGGAAAGCATGAGTCAGGACAGCCTCAAGGGACGCGCAAGCGGACTGCTCAAACAAGCCGGTATCCACATCAATGGCGATGCGCCGATCGACCTGCACGTGCATGACGAACGTCTGTACAACCGCGTGTTCGCACGCGGCTCGCTGGGTCTGGGCGAAGCGTACATGGACGGCTGGTGGGATGCCGACGACCTGCCCGGTCTATGCACCCGGCTGCTGACGGCCGGACTGGATCTGGAGCTGAAAACCCTCGACACCCTGCTCGCCCATCTGAAGGCCCGCTTCATCAATCTGCAGCGCGGTGAGCACGCGTTCGAGATCGGCCGGGTGCATTACGACCTCGGCAACGATCTGTTTCGGGCGATGCTGGGCCGTCGCATGGTCTACTCCTGCGGTTATTGGGCAACCGCCGACAATCTCGACGATGCGCAGGCAGCCAAACTCGATTTGGTCTGCCGCAAGTTGCAGCTGAAGCCCGGCCAGCGCGTGCTGGATATAGGCTGCGGCTGGGGCGAAGCACTGAAGTACGCGGCGGAAAATTACGGCGTCGAAGGCGTCGGCATCACCGTGTCGCAGCAGCAGGCCGAGCACGCGCGCGAACTATGCGCCGGGCTGCCGATCGAGATTCGCCTGCAGGACTACCGCGACATCGACGAGAAGTTCGACGCGGTCTATTCCATTGGCATGTTCGAGCATGTCGGCGGCAAGAACTACCGCACGTATTTTGAATCGGTGCGGCGCTGCCTGAAAGACGATGGCCTGTCGCTGCTGCACAGCATCGGCAGCAACGGTGCACCGGCGCAACCGGACCCGTGGATCGAGAAGTACATTTTTCCGAAGTCGATGATCCCCGCTGCCAGCCAGGTCGCCGCCGCACTGGAAGACCTTTTCGTGGTCGAGGACTGGCACAACTTCGGCGCCGACTACGACCTCACATTGACCGCCTGGCGCGCCAATGTCGAGGCCGCCTGGCCCTCGCTGGCGGCCAATTACGACGAACGCTTCCGGCGCATGTGGCGCTATTACCTGGCGGTTTCCGCCGCGGTATTCCGCAGTCGTCGCGATCAGCTGTGGCAACTCACGCTGAGTCCGCACGGCGTCCCCGGCGGCTACCGCGTACCGCGCTGAAGCCATCGCCACGACAGATTGCTCGTGCCACCATCGGCAGCGTCACACATGCCGTCGCAAGGAAAACACATGCCCCTGTTTCGCCACGCCCGTCGCTACGCGGCCAGTGTGCTACTCAGCCTGCTGCTGGTCACACCGGCGTTCGCGCAGCCCGCGCTGTGGGTCGTGAAGAACGCGCACACCACCATCTATCTGTTCGGTACCGTGCACCTGCTGCCGAACGACACCGCCTGGCGCTTCCCGGCGCTGGAAAACGCGCTGGCCGCCAGCAACTCGCTGACCATCGAACTGACCGACGACGACGACGCGCACATGCAGGCACTGGTGCTGCAATACGGGCTGGATCCGGGCCATCCGCTATCGGACAAACTCACTCCCGCCGAAAACGCCACCCTGACCCAGGCGGCGCAAACGGCCGGCGTGCCTGGCGGCGTCCAGACGCTGCAGGTAATGCGCCCCTGGCTCGCGGCCTTGACGCTGACGGTGGCGCCGCTGCTGAAGGCCGGCCTCGATCCCGCGCATGGAGTGGACAAGCTGCTGCAGGCGCAGATGACCCAGGCTGGCAAGCCGGTGAACGGCCTGGAAACCTCCGAGCAGCAAATTCACTTCCTCGCCGACCTGCAGCCAGCGGTCGAACTGGCCTTGCTGCGCTCGACCCTGCACGACGTCGACCAGGGCAGCACGGAACTCACCGCGCTGATCGCCGCCTGGAAAGCCGGCGACACCGCCGCCATCGCCCGACTCGAAGACGAGGATCTACGCCAACGCGAACCGCAGCTCTACCAACGCTTGCTGATCGATCGCAACCAGGCCTGGGCCGCGCAGATCGCCCACATGCTGCAACAGCCCGGCACCGTCTTCATCGCCGTCGGCGCCGCGCATCTGGCAGGCCCGGACAGCGTACAGGAGCAGCTGCGGAAGCTGGACATCGAGGCGGTTCGCCAATAGCGGGCGGCCCGCCCAACGACCTTGTAGGAGCCCACCCTGTGGGCGATCAAGGCCGATCGAGGCCCGCGCGTGCCGTGTCGCTGATTTTTCGCGCTCAGTGTGCGCTCCTACAGCCCGCAAGCGGTCGCTCCTACAAGAACCCGCCGCTTTCTGGCACCATCGTCCGGCTATCCGCGCGCCGCGCGTAACTCATCAGACGTAACCGCATGAACCTGCAAGCCAATTACGAACAGATCCCGCTCAAGGAGTACGCCGAGCGGGCCTACCTCGACTATTCGATGTACGTGGTGCTCGATCGCGCGCTGCCGTTCGTCGGCGACGGCCTGAAGCCGGTGCAGCGCCGCATCATCTACGCGATGAGCGAGCTGGGGCTGGCCGCCACGGCGAAGCCGAAGAAATCCGCGCGTACCATCGGCGACGTGATCGGCAAGTTCCATCCGCACGGCGACAGCTCCTGCTACGAAGCCATGGTGCTGATGGCGCAGCCATTCTCGTACCGTTATCCGCTGGTCGACGGCCAGGGCAACTTCGGTTCGCCGGACGATCCGAAAAGCTTCGCGGCGATGCGCTACACCGAATCCAGGCTTAGCCCGATCGCCGAGGCACTGCTCGCGGAACTCGGCCAGGGTACGGTCGACTGGGTGCCGAATTTCGACGGCACCATGGACGAACCGAGCTGGCTGCCGGCGCGCGTGCCACACGTGCTGCTGAACGGTTCGATGGGCATCGCGGTCGGTATGGCCACCGATATCCCGCCGCACAATCTGCGCGAACTGGCCAGCGCCTGCATCCGCCTGCTGGACGATCCTGACGCCACCGTCGCCGATCTGTTCGAGCATGTGCGTGGTCCGGATTATCCGACCAAGGCGGAAATCATCACGCCGCGTGGCGAACTGCTGGCGATGTACCAGAACGGCACCGGCTCGGTGCGCGCCCGCGCGGTATACCAGCGCGAAGAAGGCAACATTGTGATCACCGCGCTGCCGCACCAGGTCAGCCCGTCGAAGATCCTCGAGCAGATCGCCGCGCAGATGCGCGCGAAGAAGCTGCCGATGATCGAAGACCTGCGCGATGAGTCCGATCACGAAAATCCGATTCGCCTGGTGATCGTGCCGCGCTCCAGTCGCGTCGATGCCGACGAAACGATGCAGCATTTGTTCGCGACGACGGATCTGGAAAAGAGCTTCCGCGTCAATCTCAACATGATCGGTCTGGACGGCCGTCCAGCGGTGAAGGATCTCAAGCGCATCCTCACCGAATGGCTGACGTTCCGCACCAGTACGGTCACGCGCCGACTCGACTATCGCCTGGCCAAGGTCGAGCGTCGTCTGCACATGCTGGAAGGCCTGCACATTGCCTACCTCAATCTGGACGAGGTGATCCGCATCGTGCGCAGCGAGGACGAGCCGAAGCCGGTGCTGATGGCGCGCTTCAAGCTGTCCGAAGACCAGACCGACTACATCCTGGAAACCCGTCTGCGCCAGCTCGCGCGACTGGAAGAGATGAAGATCAACGCCGAGCGCGACCAGCTCGAAGAGGAACGCGCGAAGATCAGCGTGTTGCTGAAATCGCCGGCCAAACTGAAGGGCCTGATCAAGGAAGAGTTGCGCGCCGATGCAGCGAAATTCGGCGACGATCGCCGTTCGCCACTGGTGCAGCGCGATGCCGCGCAGGCACTGGACGAGAGTGCGCTGGTGGTCAGCGAACCGGTCACCGTGGTACTGAGCCAGAAGGGCTGGGCGCGTGCAGCGAAGGGTCACGACATCGACGCGGAAGGCCTGAATTACCGCGAAGGTGACGGCCTGCTCGCCGTAGTCAAGGCACGCACCACCCAGCAGGTGGCGTTCATCGATTCCACCGGCCGCAGCTATTCCACGCCGACGCATACGCTGCCCTCGGCGCGCGGCAACGGCGAGCCCTTGACCGGGCGCTTCAGCCCGGTCGCGGGCGCCAGCTTCGACGCCGTCATCGCCGGCGACAACGATACGCGGCTGATTCTCGCCACCGATTTCGGCTACGGCTTCGTTACCCGGTTCGAGGCGCTCACCAGCCGTAACAAGGCCGGCAAGCAGATCATCAGCCTCAGCGACAAGGCGAAAGTGCTGGCGCCGCAGATCAGCACCGATCCGGCACGCGACCGCGTCGTGGTCGTCACGACGGAAGGCCACCTGCTGATGTTCTCGGTCGCCGAATTGCCGGAGCTGGACAAGGGCAAGGGCAACAAGTTGATCGAGGTGCCGAAGGCGAAACTCGTCAGCGGCGACGAACGCGTGGCCGGCATTGCCGTGGTCGCCGAAGGCAAAGGCGAGGTCACCCTGTACGCGGGCCAGCGCAAGCTCACCCTGAAATGGTCGGACCTGGTCGAGTACGGTGGCAATCGCGCCAGCCGCGGCGGCTTGCTTCCGCGCGGTTTGCGCCGGGTCGAGCGGATCGAGACGACGGCTTGAGACAGTCTTGGAGCCTGTTCAGGAACAGGCTCCAAGACCCGGCGACAGGAACTTCCTGCGCTATCATGCACACCAACAGGGATGTGCACGCGTCGCGGCATCGTGCGTTGAATACGTGATATCCCCGGAGCTTGTATGAACATCAAATGGCTGATCAGTGTCACGGCAGGCGCACTGCTGGTTACCTCGGTGTGGGCGCAAACCACCCAGCCGTTGAATCTCAAGCTGCCCAGCAACCTGCCCGTCTCCAGCGCGAGCGCAGCGAAGCCCGCCAGCTCCAGCTCAACGGCCCCCGTCGCCGGCTCGACACCCGTCTCCGGCGCAACCGCTGGCTCCGGCGCTGCTCCCGCCAAACCGGCGCCAGGCGTGTACTACGGCGACACCAGCGGCAGCACCGATGCCGGCATCGCCAGCGCACAAGCCTGCGATGACTCCAAGTTCAACGACCCTCAGGTACACGGCAGTGTCAGCACTGGCGTGGTGAGCGGCAGCCATGTGGGCACCGGCACCTGGGAGGGTGGTGAAGTCAACGTCACCAAAACGTTTGGCGATTGCGACCACCCCACCGGGAGCGTCGGCTTTTCGATTAGTGTCAATCAGGGTCAGGGCAACTTCGGCAACTACCGCGGCCACGGCTTCTGATCGTCCGCGCCGATGTGAGACCGCGTACTGGCGAATCTCTCACTACAGGCGCGTAAACGACCACGACTGCATGCGGCCGTCGCGATACGGCATCACGCCGTGGAACGGGCGCGGGTCGGCATCGAACACCAGCGGCAGGAAGTGACGATCGCCTTCCCACATCGGCAACGTCATCAAGCGCTGCAATGCCACCCATTCCAGCGTGCCCTCGGCATTCGCCTGCAGCGGCGTGCCGGCGTAGCGATCGATCAGGAAGATGAAGCCGAGCCAGTCCTCACCATGCTTGCCGAAACCCGGCCAGTTCAACGTGCCGCGCAACTGCATCGACTCGCAGGTGATGCCGGCCTCTTCCAGAATCTCACGCCGCATGCAGGCGGCGATGTCCTCGTCCGGCTCCATCTTGCCGCCCAGGCCGTTGTACTTGCCCAGATGCTGGTCATCCGGGCGCGCATTGCGATGGATCATCAGCACTTCGCTGCGATCGGGCGACAACACATAGCCGAGCGTGGCCACAATGGGGGTGTAAGGCATGGTGAAACTCAATGACAGGAAGGCCAAGTCTAACGGCGCGCTCCGATCCGTGCCGGGTCGTATCATTGAGACTTCAGACACAGGCTCTTGAGGTCGGCGATCGCCGGGCTTGCGCAGGATCGACCGGGCGGCGACCATCGACAGATGCGACCATCGATCCCGCTTCCTCTTCGCGCCTTCCACGGCCGTCAGCCGCTGCGCTGGCTACTCCCCTTCATCTTGCTCAGCGGACTGCTGGGCTGCGGCTCCAGCGCCCAGGCACTGGACAGCAGCGAACTGACATTCGACGGCCAGATCTATCGCGTGGTCCGTCTGGATCTCGCGCGTGAGCCACTGAGCCTGCACTGGCGCGATCCGCAAAGCGGCCAGCCGTTCGGCAGCATCGAAACGCTGCGCCAATGGGGCGAGGCCCACGGCAAACGTTTGCTGTTTGCCACAAACGCCGGCATCTACGACAAACAGTTCGCGCCACTGGGCCTGTATGTGGAAGACGGCAAGACCGTGGTTCCGCTGAATCTGTCGCATGGCAATCCTGCCTCCGGCAATTTTTCGCTGCTGCCGAATGGCGTATTCGCGGTGTATCCGGACGGCCATGCCGCCGTGCGTACTAGCAGTGATTTCAAGACCGATGGCAAGCCCGCGGCGTGGGCCACTCAATCCGGCCCGATGCTGTTGATTGACGGCAAGCTCAACGAGCAATTCGTCGACGACTCAGACAGCCTGAAATGGCGCAGTGGGGTATGCATGAAGACACCGACCCAAGCCGTATTCGCCGTGAGTGAGGCCCCTGTGAACTTCCATTCGTTTGGACGGCTATTCCGCGATCAGCTCGGCTGCCGCGATGCGCTGTACCTGGACGGCACCATTTCGCAACTGTATGTCGATGGCGAGGGCTACGCCGGTTCGCCACCCTTCATGGTCAAGCCGTACGCCGGTATCTTTGCCGTGTTTGTCGCGCAATGACGACTCCACGTTGGCGCGTGTGGCGCCGCCTGCTGCTGGCACTCCTGATATTGTCTCTGATTGTGTTCGCTACCAGCTGGTGGCTGCTTGGCGGCAGTCGCGCTCGCCTTGATGGCCAACGGCAACTACCCGGTCTGAGCGCCAGCGTGCGCATCAGCCGCGACTCGCTGGGTACCGTCACGCTGCAGGGCCAGAACCGTACCGACCTCAGCTACGCGCTCGGCTACGTACACGCGCAGGAACGCTTCTTCGAAATGGACCTGATGCGCCGCATGCCAGCCGGCGAGCTGGCGGCACTGGTGGGCCCGGCAGCGCTCCCGTCCGATCTCAACCATCGCCGCCACCGTCTGCGCGCGGTCGTCGAGGCTGCCTACGCGCAGCTGCCGCCAGCGCAGAAACTGCAACTCGATCGCTACCGCGACGGCGTCAATGCCGGTCTCGCCGACCTGCGTGTGCGGCCGTGGGAATACCTGCTGCTTGGCACCCGGCCACAGCCGTGGCGATCGGAAGACAGCGCGCTGGTCATCGCGGCGATGTACCTGGATTTGAATGGCGACGGTCGCAACCAGCGCGAACTGCGGCTGGCCCAGATGCGCTCGGCGCTGCCTGGCCCGCTGGTGGATTTTCTGCTGGCACCCGACCCCGACTGGGAAGCACCGCTCAGCGGCCAGCTGTCACGCCCGCCAGTGGTCCCTGCTGCCGATGTGATCGACCTGCGCCACCTCCCGGTTGCCGCGACTTCCGCCACGGCATCGGTTGATCTGGCAGCGCAAACACCGGCCACCGATGCTCTGCGCCCCGGCAGCAATAACTTCGCCGTCGCCGGCTCGTTCTCCGATAGCGGTTCGGCAACGCTCGCGAACGACATGCACCTGGGCCTGCGCGTACCGAACATCTGGTTCCGCGCGCGTCTGCGCTACCCGGACCCGGGCGCGCCACAGGGGCAACGCGACGTCAACGGTGTGAGCCTGCCGGGCACCCCGGCCATCATCGTGGGCTCCAATGGCCAGATCGCCTGGGGTTTCACCAACAGCTATGGCGACTGGCTGGATTGGGTGCGCGTGCTGCGCGATCCGGCCGACCCCGCCCGCTACAAAGTGCCCGAAGGCTGGGCGACCATCGAAAGCCACGACGAACACATCCAGGTCAAAGGCAAGCCGGACACGATCCTCAAGGTCGATGACACCCGCTGGGGACCGATCATGGCCAGCGATGTCGACGGCACCCCGCTGGCGCTGGCCTGGATAGCCGATCAGCCGCGCGGCTATAACGTCCTGCTGATGCAACTCGAGCACACGCCAGATGTGCACGCGGCACTGGATCTCGCACCCCAATTCGGCATGCCACCGCAGAATCTGCTGGTCGCCGACCATGCTGGGCACATCGGTTGGACGCTCGCCGGCAACGGCATTCCGCTGCGCGTCGGTTTCGATCCGCTGCTACCGGCGGACTGGTCTGCTCCGGGCTCCGGCTGGCAAGGCTGGGCGGCAGCGGCGCAATACCCGCGCATTGAAGATCCCACCGATGGCCGGCTGTGGACGGCCAACAACCGTACCGTCGATGGCAGCGAGCTGGCCCTGCTCGGCGACGGCGGTCACGACCTGGGTGCACGCGCGCAGCAGATTCGCGACGATCTGCACGCCCGCAGCAAGTTCGGCCCCGGCGACCTGCTTGGCATCCAGCTGGACGACAGCGCGATCTTCATGAGCCGGTGGCAATTCCTGTTGCAGGACACCCTGGCCGACAGCATTGATCCAGCGCTGATCCAGCTGCGCAAGCTCACTGCGCAATGGCGCGGCCGCGCCGCCGTCGACAGTGTCGATTACCGCCTCGTACGCGCGTTCCGCACACAGGCCACCGAGATGGTGCTGGCGCCCTTTGTTGCGCAGGTAAAGCAACGCCACGACGATTTCGTCTGGCCCAGCGAGAACAGCACCGAGGCGGCGGTGTGGGCCATGGTCAACGCACACCCGGCGCATCTGCTCGATCCCCGTTATCGCGACTGGCACGCACTGCTCACCGCGGCCGCGAAGCAGGTGGCGAGCGAGCTGGGCCAGCAGCCTGGCGGCCTGGTCGCACGCAACTGGGGTGAGTTCAATCGCAGCGGGATCAACCATCCGCTGTCTGCCGCCCTGCCCGGCTGGCTCGGACACTACCTCAACATGCCGGATCAGCCATTGCCCGGCGACAACAACATGCCACGTGTCGCCGGCCCCGGCTTCGGCGCCTCCGAACGCCTCGACGTCGCCCCCGGCCACGAAGCCCAGGGCATCCTCGAAATGCCCGCTGGCCAGAGCGACAACCCGTTGTCGCCCTATTACGGCGCCGGCCACGAAGACTGGGTACATGGCCGCCCCACGCCCCTGCTGCCGGGAGCGGATCAGCACACGCTGACGCTCGAACCGTAGCGTTCAGTCCTTCCAGGGGTGGAACCCTTGATCTCCTGGACGAAGAGCAACCCCACCCCAACCCTCCCCTG
>JBAPPP010000506.1:0-1737 GCA_049280175.1 Rhodanobacter sp. | reverse complement strand
TGGCCTCATGGTCGGAGGTCGGCTATCGTTTCGGCGTCCTCGCCGCCGGAGCCGGCGCGCTGTTGCTGGCGGACAGGGTCGGGTGGCGCGCCGCTTACCTTTGCATGGCTCTGTTGATGACGCCCGGCGTGATCGCTGCTTTCTTCGCCCCCGAGCCGGAATCGGACAAGACCGCGGCGCAGGCGCCGCTGACTTTCGTTTCAACCATCGTCGCCCCGATCAGGGAATTGATCACGCGGCTCGGGCCCATGGCTATGCCGATCCTCGTGCTCGTCGCCGGATTTCGCATGCCCGGCTACATTTCGAGCGCGATGGCCGTACCGTTGTTCAAGAGCCTGCACTATTCAGACACGGATATCGCCACGGTGACGAAACTGTTCGGCTTCTGGGTCGGGCTCGGCGGCACCTTTCTCGCAGGCTTCATCATCCCCCGTCTTGGCATGATGGCGAGCCTGCTCGTTGGCACCCTGTCAGGCTCGGCCTCGCATCTGGCTCTGGCTTATCTTGCCGCTCATGGCGATCACGGCGGAAACGAGTTCTGGACCTTCGCTTTCGCCGTCAGCCTCGACAGTTTCGCCTATGCGTTCGCTTCGATCGTGCTGATCACATACATGTCTTCGCTGGCGTCGACCCAGCTGGCGGCGAGCCAATACGCGCTCCTGACCTCGATCTGCGCGTTGCCGGGCAGCCTGCTTGCGGGCGTTTCGGGCTTCGCCGTCGAGCGATTGGGGTTCGAGCATTTCTTCGTCGAGACCTCGCTCATTGGCGCGCCAGTCGCAATTCTGTGCTGGTGGGTCTGGCGCCAGCAGCCGTCGATGAAACCGCAGGGAGCCGTCGCGCCCTAGGTCTGAGGGCTCCTAACCGCGGGGCTGAGTTAAACGGCCGCCGGGGTCTTCCGCGAGGCCCGGTAGCTCAAGAAGCCGAGGCCCGCGAATCCGGCCAGCATCATCGCCCAGGTCGAGGGCTCGGGCACCTGAGTCACGGTGACGCTCAACATAGGATCCTCGGGGTTCAGTCCTCCGATCGTCGTGCCGGGAACAATCGACCATGAGAAGATGTCGAAAAAAGCGCCGCCGTTGCACTTGAACCCGCCGCCGTCAGCCCCGCAGGCCACGCCATCGAGCGATAACGACGTGAGGTCGTTGGTCAGGCCGCCGCCAGTCCCGGCTATATCGAACGTCTCACCGCTTGACAGCGAGAAGCCGTCGACCAGATCGACGTCGAGATTTCCGAGCAACGAGGCCGTTCCGTCGACGACCAGCTGGCTGGACTGAGTTCCAAGCAGGATATCGAGTTCGCTCGGCTGAGTGTCGGTCAGGTTGCCGGTGATCGTGAGCACGCCCGGCGCGTCGCCCGGCTTGCTCACGCCGCCGGGCACGATCGCTCCGCCAGCATTCGCGACGTTGCCCCCGACCGTGCCCGTCCCGCCGAGCTTGCCGTCTGCGTCGATCGTCACGTCCGTTTTGACGACATCGGTCGAGGTCAGCGCAAGGCCTCCCGTCACGCCTTGGAAATAGCCGGCGGCGGCGTTGAGGTTGATCCGCGACCAATAGCTGAGCGACGTGCCGTAGAAGGCGGCGAGCGCGTTGGTCTCGGTATTGACGACGATCTGGTTGACGGTGCTCGTCGCCAGGTTACCGAGAAGGCCCGAACCGTCCGTGCCGCCGTTCGCGGCATTGGCGAGCGCCTTTGCCGTGGCGCTGCTGCCGCCGTAGATCGTGGCGAGCAGGATGGACG
>JBAPPP010000505.1:0-11522 GCA_049280175.1 Rhodanobacter sp. | reverse complement strand
TGCCCCGGGCCCGTCGATACCAGAGTACGGATCATCATGCTGGTGAACAGCGGGTCGGTGCCGTAATTCGCGGTATAGGGGGAAATGATGGCACCGTCTCCAACCGCGCCATCCTCCTGAGACAACTTGTTGTAATACAGATCGAAGCGGCCGTCAGGGATCACGAGACCGAGGTCAGCACCCCACGCGCGGCTCTTCACGTGATCGCCAGCCACACCCAGAATCCTGGTCCTGGTGTCCACCAGAACGTTGTTCGAACCGCCGGTTTCGGTGAGAAGCTGGACCCCGACGACGGGTTTGATCGTGGTCCCTGTGTTGAACACATAGCTACCATCGACATAGCCCATGTTCGCAAAATTCATGAAGGCGTAATACCAGCCCTGCGCCTTCAGTCCGCCACTGACATAGGTGGAACCCAAAGCCCATGTGCCGGGTGCGGAAGGTGCCGTGGCTGGAAGCGAGTTGTTGCCGCCGTAGAGCGCATCGCCACGATAGGTACTGGGGTAGTAGAGGTTGTCGTTGAAATAACCATCTGACGTGCGGCTCTTCCAGCCAAAGCTACGCAGCGCCACGATGTCCCACCCCGCGAGCGGCTTGAAATCAGCCGTCAGCGCATCATACGAAGCCGGAATGGCGCGAGCATCGCTGGATCCCTGCCATGGCGTATCGATGTATTGGTAACCGCCTTTCAGTGTCACCCAGCCATTCTGGTACTGCAGGTAAGCCTGGCTCAGCGCGGTGAGCGAGTTGCCGGAGCCCATCAGCGTGGTATCGATTCGCTTCTCTTCGTCGGACTGCGTGTCCAACGAATTGGCGCTCGCCAATGAAGCGCCGAGACTGAAGCCGCGCAATGAGGCGGTTTTGGCATTGAGAAGAATCGCAGTGGAAAAGGCATGGGAATTCGGTTTTGCAGAAGTCTCGACTTCGTAGCCACGACTGAAGTCATAGGCACGAAGTTCGCCGTCCACCGTACCTCGAGTAAACAAGTCACTGAGTGCATCGGAGTGCACGCCGGTGCTGAGGGTGCTGAATGCTGCAGCGAAGACAGCGGCACCGAGTCTATGGCGCATGATGTGGGACTCTCCATGTCGATGAAAAACAGGTAGTGCTCGGTGTTCTGTCGAATCTGTCGTGGTCCCCATGAGTCAACGCCGCATCGCACTCGTGTAAGTGTCACCTCCGTCCCTTCACGGATGGAATGGCAGCACAGCAAGCTTGTTTGGCTCGAGCTCAAGGTGCCTGATTTGCATGTGGACTCCCCTTGCGGCAGGACGATCTTTGCTACGACCGCATGACTGTGTGCCCAAGGCAAGCCTCGCAAAATGGCGACAGGGTGAATATGAGAATGCCCCTCTCAGTGCGTCAGTCTGAATGCGTGCGGTATGTGGTGGTTCGCCCACATCGGGGCGTATGCCGTGTAGTAAGTCGCCTTTGTTAAGAGGTCGAAACGCGTTGCTCGAGGCAGATGACGGCAAGGTCAAAGAGCTAACAGCTCTGGTTACCTGCCTTCGCAGGGATGACGAGTAGTGAGTGATTTCGCGAGGACCGAACCCTCACCCCAGCCCTCTCCCAGGGGGAGAGGGGGTAGAGCCTGCCTTCACCATAGCCTTCAGACGAAGGGGCGAAGCGGGAAATAACACTCCGGCCAGGCCAGCAAGACCGACAAAAGGTTCCCATAAGGCGCCGTCGCGATCATGCAATGACTGCAGCTCGATAGTGAGCCGTATTGCGCATTCACCGCACCGACGATTACCGCCGACGTTTACGGAACCCCCTCCATGCTTGGTCTCGTTCGCTTAGCACTCGCACGGCCCTACACTTTCATCGTTCTGGCGTTGGTGATCCTCATCGCCGGGCCGTTGGCGGCCCTGCGGACGCCGACCGACATTTTTCCGAACATCGGCATACCGGTGATCAGCGTGGTGTGGACCTACAACGGCCTGCCACCGAATGAAATGTCCGGGCGCGTGATCTATTACTACGAGCGACAGCTGACCACCTCGGTCAATAACATCGAGCACATCGAATCGCAGTCATTGCCGGGCGCTGGCATCGTCAAGATCTTTTTTCAGCCGGGTGTGGACATCCGCACGGCGACGGCACAGGTCACTTCGATCTCGCAGACGGTGGTCAAGCAGATGCCACCTGGCATCACGCCACCGTTGATCCTCAACTACAACGCCTCGACGGTGCCGGTGCTGCAGATGGCGCTGTCGAGCCGGACGCTGCCCGAATCAAAGATTCGCGACATTGCCCAAAACGACGTGCGCCCCACCCTCGTATCGGTGGACGGCGTGGCGATACCGACGCCTTATGGCGGCAAGCAGCGCCAGGTCACGCTCGATCTTGATCCGCAGGCGCTTGCTGCGAAGGGGCTGTCTGCGCAGGACGTGGCGAACGCACTCGCCGATGAAAACCAGATCATTCCGGTCGGCACCGCGAAGATTGGCACCTACGAATATCACATCCAGTTGAACAACAGCCCGACCGCGATCGACGCGCTCAACAGCCTGCCGATCAAGACGGTCAACGGCGCGAGCATCACGATCGGCGAAGTGGCCCACGTGCGCGATGGCTCCCCGCCACAGAACAACGTGGTGCGCGTGGACGGCAAGCGCGCGGTGCTGATGCCGATCCTGAAAACAGGCAGCGCATCGACCCTGGCCGTGGTCGCGGGCGTCAAGAAGTTGATGCCGTTGATCGAGGAGACCATGCCTGCCTCATTGAAGATCTCGATGCTCAACGATCAGTCGGTCTTCGTGAAATCGGCGATTGCATCGGTCGCGCGCGAAGGCATCATCGCCGCGCTGTTGACCTCGGTGATGATCCTGGTTTTTCTCGGCAGCTGGCGCTCCACCGTCATCATCGCGGTGTCGATTCCGCTATCGATCCTGTCCGCGATCGCCCTACTTTCGCTGACCGGCCAGACCCTCAACATCATGACGCTCGGCGGGCTGGCGCTCGCCGTGGGCATCCTCGTCGATGATGCCACGGTCACCATCGAGAACATCAACTGGCATCTCGAACAAGGCAAGGACGTGCACTCGGCGATCATGGATGGGGCAAGGCAAATCGTCACGCCCGCGTTCGTGTCGCTGCTGTGCATCTGCATCGTGTTCGTGCCGATGTTCATGCTCGATGGCATTGCCGGTTTTCTGTTCCGCCCGATGGCATTGGCGGTGATCTTCGCGATGGCCTCATCGTTCCTGCTGTCGCGCACGCTGGTGCCGACAATGGCGATGTATCTACTCAAACCCCACGTGACCGAGACGGGCACAGGCGATCATCCGGAGGACATTTACATCAACCATCACGAGGGTGATCAGCATCAGGCTGCGCGCCACGTGATCGTGCGCAAGGCGATTGCGTTTCAGCTGGCCTTCGAGCATCGCTTCACGACGATCCGTGACGGTTACTACGCCATCCTCGGTATCGCGATGGCGCAGCAGCGACGATTCGTCATCGGCTTCCTGGCGTTCGTGCTGGTCTCCTTCGCGCTGGTGCCGTTTCTTGGCCGCGACTTCTTCCCCGATGTCGATGCCGGTGCGATCGCACTGCACGTCCGTGCACCCATGGGGACCCGCGTGGAAGAAACCGCGGCCGAGTTCGATCGCATCGAGGCGGCCATCCGCAAGGTGATTCCGGCCGATCAGCTGAATACCGTCATCGACAACATCGGCCTGCCGTTGAGTAGCGTCAACCTGGTCTACAGCAATACCGGCACGATCGGGCCGCAAGACGGCGACATCCAGATCGCGCTGAAGGAAGGCCACCAGCCCACTGCTGAATATGTGAAGAAACTGCGTGAGCAGTTGCCGAAGGAGTTCCCCGGCAGCGAGTTTGCGTTTCTGCCGGCGGACATGACCAGCCAGATCCTCAATTTCGGCGCGCCGGCACCGCTCGATGTATCGATTACCGGTCGCGACAGCGCCGGCAATGAAGCCTACGCGATGCAGATCATGCAGCGTCTCAAGGCGATTCCGGGTATCGCCGACGTACGCCTGCAGCAAAGCACCAGTTATCCCCAGTTGAATGTGCACGTCGACCGCACCCGCGCCGACGCGCTGGGTATCACCGAGCGCGACGTCACCAACAGCATGGTCGCTACGCTGGCGGGCAGTGGCCAGGTGGCGCCGGCGTTCTGGCTGAATCCGAAGAATGGCGTCTCGTATGCCATCGTCGCGGCCACGCCGCAGTACAAGATGGATTCGATGGCCGACCTGGCGCGATTGCCGGTCACTTCGTCCGGCAACAAGGGCAGCCAGATGCTGGGTGGCATCGCCAGTTTCACGCGAGAACCCAGCGCTGCCGTGGTATCGCATTACAACATCCTGCCGGCTTACGATATCTACGCGTCGGTGCAGGATCGCGATCTCGGCGCCGTCGCGACCGATGTGAACAAAGTACTGGCCGGGTTTGCCAAGACACGACCCAAGGGCACCATGGTCACCCTGCGTGGCCAGGTCGGCACGATGAACGAAGCTTTCAGCGGCCTGCTGTTCGGACTGCTGGCAGCCGTGCTGATGATCTATCTGCTGATCGTGGTCAATTTCCAGTCGTGGCTCGATCCGTTCGTGATCATCACTGCACTGCCCGCCGCGTTGGCCGGCATCGTGTGGATGTTGTTTATCAGCCATACGACGCTGTCGGTACCCGCGCTGACCGGCGCCATCATGTGCATGGGCGTGGCGACCGCGAACTCGATCCTGGTGGTGAGCTTCTGCCGCGAGCGGCTGGCGGTGCATGGCGATCCGATCAAGGCCGCGCTTGAAGCGGGGTTCACCCGTTTCCGTCCGGTCTGCATGACTGCGCTGGCGATGATCATCGGCATGCTGCCGATGGCGCTGAGCCAGGAACAGAACTCGCCACTGGGCCGCGCCGTCATCGGCGGCCTGCTGTTCGCCACGTTCGCAACCCTGCTGTTTGTGCCGGTGATTTTCAGCATCGTCCACGCCAACGACGAGCAGCGTTCGCCCTCTGCCCTACCCCTGCTTGGAGAAGATCCCCATGTCGCATAACGTCGCGCCGCAAAAAGTCGGCGAGCTGGCGCAGCGCCCGCCGCGTCTGCGACTTGCGATTGTCGTCGTGCTCGCCGTGGCGGTGCTCGCAACGGTCATTGGATTGGCCGTGCGGGCTCACGACTATCACCAGCTGGTGACCTGGACCGACGCCCAGGAACTTCCAACCGTCCAGCTGGCTGCCCCGCTGACGTCGACTGACGCGCGTCAGATGACCCTGCCCGGTCACCTGGAGGCATGGATCAGTGCTCCCATCCATGCCCGCGTTAGCGGTTATTTGAAGAGCTGGAGCAAGGACATTGGCGGTACCGTCAACGCCGGCGACACGCTCGGCATCATCGATACACCGGAGCTCGACCAGCAATACGACCAGGCCAAGGCGGGCCTGGTTCGCGCGCAGGCGAACGAACGGCTGGCGCAAATAACCAGCCAACGCTGGCAGCATCTGCTGGCATCCAACTCGGTCTCCAAGCAGGAGGCTGATGAGAAGAGCGGCGAGGCCGAGGTCGATGCCGCGAACGTTCTCTCCGCACAGGCCGATGTCGACCGACTCGCCGCGCTCGAATCCTTCAAGCACATCACCGCACCCTTCAGCGGCACGGTCACCAGTCGCAGCACGGACATCGGCGATCTGATTTCCGCGACCAGCGACAACAGCAGCCCGGCGCTGTTTACCGTAGCCGACACCGGCAAGATGCGTCTGTACGTGAGCGTCCCGCAAGGCTATGCGGCTTCGATCAAACCGGGCATGACGGTCAGCCTGAGCGTGCTGGAACATCCCGGTACGATCTACCAGGCCACGCTGATTGGGTCATCCGGCTCGATCAACCAGGCATCGGGTTCGCTGCTGGCGCAATTCGAGGTCCCCAATCCCCACGCGGAATTGCTGCCTGGCGACTATGCTGAAGTGCATCTGCCGGTAGCGATGAGCACACACGTCATTACCGTGCCCGCGACTGTGCTGATCTTCCGCGCCGCCGGTCCACAGGTGGCAGTGCTGGCCCCGGGCAATCGGGTGCAGCTGCGCAATGTGCACATCGCCATGGATCTGGGTGATGCGCTGGAAATCGACCAGGGACTGCAGCCGACGGACCGCATCATCGACCATCCGCCGGACTCGCTGATGCAAGGTGACGAGGTGCATCTCGCGGCCATGACGAAGGAGGACGTCGTACATGACCAGCCCAAGGCAAAGTGATTCCACGCTGGCGGGAGCGCCGATGGACAACCGTTCCATCTGGCGGAACGGTTGCCGCCGCATCCTGCCCAGCTGTCTGTTGCTGGCCATGGCCGGCTGCTCGCTGGCGCCAACCTATGTGCGCCCCGCGATGACCGTTCCGGTTGCCTACAAGGAAACCCCCGGCCTGTGGACCCAAGCCACGCCTGGCGACATGCAGGCACGCGGCGACTGGTGGAAGCTCTTCGGCGACGCCACCCTGGATGGGCTGGAGGACCGCCTCGATCAAGCCAATCCCTCAGTTGCTGTTGCCCTGGCGCGCTATGACATGGCCAATGCCTACGAAAGCGAAGTCAGTTCGGGGCTGTTCCCCCACCTTGGTGCGCAGGCCAGTCCGACCAACAATCGCCAGTCCAATAACCGGCCCTTGCGCAGTAGCAGCCAACCCGACGAATACGACGCCAACACGGCGCAGTTCTCCGCGGATTACGAACTGGATCTGTGGGGCCGCATTCGCAATGAGGTCGCTGCGGGCAAGGCACAGGCGCAAGCGGCCGATGCGGATCTCGCTTCGGCAAAACTCAGTCTGCAGGCACAGCTCGCCGAACTGTACATCCTGCTGCGCGGCTACGACATCCAGGCGCACATACTGGCCAGCTCGCTCGACGCCTACCGCAAGGGACTGACCATGACTCAGAACCGTCTGGCCGGCGGCATCGATTCGGGTCTATCGGTGGCGCGCGCGCAAAATCAGCTGTCCGACGCGATGGCTCAGGCCGCGGAGGTCACCGCGCAACGCGCACTCACCGAGCACGCCATCGCCAGTCTGGTCGGCGAACCTGCGTCCAGCTTTTCGCTTCCCGATTCGGACGTCCAGATCCGCTTGCCCTCGATCCCGGTAGGCATCCCATCGACGCTGTTGCAGCGCCGCCCCGACATTGCCGCCGCCGAGCGGCGCACGTTCGCCGCGAATGCGGATATTGGCGTGGCGCGGGCCGCGTTCTATCCCGACTTCAGCCTGTCCGCGATCCTGGGATGGCAGAACACCGGCAACGGCAGCCTGCTGACCGCCGGCAACCGCATGTGGGCGTTGGGCCCGACGGCCGCACTGAGCATCTTCGACGGTGGCTTGCGGCATGCCAGGGAGCGCGAGGCACGTGCTGCTTTTGACGAGGCCTCAGCGCAATATCGCCAAACCGTGCTGAATGCGTTCCAGCAGGTGGAAGACAACCTGTCGCTGCTCACCAATCTGAGTGGCGAAGCACACGATGAAGATGTGGCCGCGGCGGCCGCCCAGCAGTCCGAACAGATCGCGACCAACCGCTACAGCGAAGGCATCGTCAACTACCTCGACGTGGTCACCGCGCAAACCAGCTACCTGCAGGCCGAACGCAACGCCGAGCAGGTACGCACTCGACGGTTGCAGGCCAGCGTGAACCTGGTTCGCGCCTTGGGCGGCGGGTGGAGCAGCGGCGAAATGAAAATGCCGCCGTCGGATGAACCCGTGGCGGCAACACGCTGAACCGCGATGGCGCTATCCGCAACGAATCCTTCTGCCCGATGCGAATCGCGGAAAAGCAAACGGCGGGCAATGCCCGCCGTTTTCCGTCCCTGGGTCGAACTCCCTTGCGATAACCTTTGCCTCGATGGATGCAGCCTGCCACGACCATGTGACGGTTTTAGAACATGGCCGTTACAAGTTCGGCATCCCTCCAGACACCGCTACGAGCACGCTCAGAACTTGTAGCTGAGCATCACGCGGTTGTAGGTGAACGGCTGATTGCCCGGATTCAGCATGTTGGTGCCGCCCACGGATTTTTCCCAACGATCGCGAATCTGGAAACCTTTGAGGAAGCCGTCGAAGTTGTAGATGATGTCGAAGTAGGTATCGTGAAAGTCGCCGTTCAGATCGGTGGTGTACTTGGCATACGCGCCAACCAACTGCAGCTTGTTGTCGAAGAAGCCGTAGGTCATCTTGGCTTTCCACGCGTGACCCGGGCCGGCTTCCACCAGACCACGAATCATCGAGGTGGTGTACAGCGGATCCGTGGCGTAGTTGGCAGTGAACGGCGAGATGATCGAACCGTCGCCGATGTCCGAATTGGTCTCCTGCTGGATCTTGTTGTAGTACACGTCGAAGCGGCCATTCGGGATCACCACGCCAAGGTCGGCGCCCCAGGCCTTGCTATCCACGTTGGTGCCGGCGATGCCGTTGATCTTGAGCTTGTTTTCCACCAGCACGTTGTCGGAACCACCGCCGCTCTCGGTCAAGGCCTGCAAGCCAATGACCGGGTCGAAGCCGGTGCCGGTCTTGAAGACATAGCTGCCGTCGGCGTAGCCCATGCGGGCAAAATCGAGGAAGTCGTAGTACCAGCCCTGAGCCTTCAGGCCGCCGTTGACGTACGTGCTACCCACAGTCCATGTGCCGCTGGTCTGTTTCGCCGTGAGCGGCAAGCCCTGGTTACCACCATAGAGCGTGTCGCCCTGGTAGGTCGTGGGGTAGTAGTTGTTGTCGTTGAAATAGTCATCGGACGTGCGGCTGCGAGCGCTGAACTCGCGGATGGCATAGATGTCCCAGCCTTTCACCGGTGTGAAATCAGCGGATATGGCTTCGTATGAAGTAGGAATCAAGCGGCCGTCGTTATTACCCATCCACGGCGTATTGAGATACTGATAACCGGCCTTCACCTTGGCCCAGTCATTCTGGTACTGCAGATAGGCCTGGCTCAGTGCCGTCAGCGAATCGCTGGCGCCCATCAGCGTGGTATCGACCCGCTTCGGATTGTCGGCAAGCGAGCCCAGCGAGTTCGCGCTGACCAGCGACGCGCCAGCACTGAAACCATACAGCGAGGCGGTGTTTGCATTGAGCAGAATCGCGCCACCAAAGGCATGCGCACTCGGCTTCGCCGCAACATCATAGTCATAGCTACGGTTGAAGTCGTACAGACGAAACTCACCATCGACGTGACCCTGGGTGAAAAGGTCGTGGAAAGTGGTGATGTCGCTGTCATCGGCGTGCGCGCCGAAACTGAGTGTGCTGAACGCAGCAGCGACGGCTACGGCGATAAGTTTGTTGCGCATGATCGGAGGCTCCATTCGAGGACGAAAAATGATCGAGTGTTCCAGCGCTTCACCCATGGTTGTCATCAACCACGGGGGAGTCGGCTACGTCGCACTTGTATTAAGTTTCTGTGATGAATGTGACATTCATATAATTTGAATGTGACAGTAAGATTACGCTAACAAAGTGCGCGATTACTAACCGAAGGCTCCTCCGCCATCGATTCGAGTTGGCACGCTGTCGCTAGCTGAACGATGTGGCGACCCATCGACAACCGGGGAAAGTAAAGGGCGGGCGTGTCACTGACGTTGCATCGCGCCTCCGGTGGGTTGTCATGATGGAGGCCGGAACGCTGCTGTTATGCTTGCGGGATGCCTGATCTCTCGACGCCCGACCTTTCGACGCCTGACCTTTCTCGCCCCATGCCTCTGCGCATGGCGGAACGCTTCCGCGGCTTCCTGCCGGTGGTGGTCGACGTGGAAACTGGCGGATTTGATGCCGAACACGACGCCCTGCTGGAAATCGCCGCCATTCCCCTATGCATGGACGGCGATGGCTTTCTGCGTTCGCAGGCAACCGTTTCGACGCATGTCGATCCCTTCCCCGGGGCGAACCTCGATCCACGCTCGCTGGAGATCACCGGGATCGATCCGACCAATCCCCTGCGCGGCGCACTGGCCGAACGACAGGCGCTGGATCACATCTTTCAAGTAGTGCGCGAGGCCGTGCATGCGGCCGGCTGTCAGCGCGCGATCCTGGTTGGCCACAACGCCGCGTTCGATCTGGGCTTTCTCAACATGGCCATCCGTCGCACCGGCCACAAGCGCAGCCCGTTTCACCCTTTTAGCTGCTTTGATACGGTGAGTTTCGGTGGACTCGCTTATGGACAGACCGTGCTGAGCAAGGCGGTTCTGGCGGCCGGCTTGCCGTTCGACAGCCGCGAGGCGCATTCCGCCGTGTATGACGCCGAGCGCACCGCCGAATTGTTCTGCAGCGTAGTCAATCGCTGGCGCCAGCTCGAGCTACTCGAACGCGCGCACAGTGGTCTTAGCGCCGCCTGAAGCCGCATCCGGTCTGCATCCGCAGGCCTCTGCCACTCGGCTCAGTAATGCTTTGATGACAGTCCTTTGCCGATTGTCATCTGTTTGCAACATTCATCTCATCTCATTGCAACACGAAAGGCCTGAAATAGCGGAGTCCATTCGACATCCGCCCAAGGAGCTACCGTGTTGACCTCTTGCAAATCCCCGCTTCGATTCGCCGCCGTCGCCACTATTGCCGTGGCTTCAACGTTCGGCATGGCAGCGGCGCAGGCCACCGATATCACTGGTGCCGGCTCCAGCTTTGTCTACCCGGTCATGTCCAAATGGTCGGCCGCGTATGCCGAAAAGACCGGCAACCACCTCAACTATCAGTCGGTCGGCTCTGGCGCCGGCATTGCACAGATCAAGGAAGGCACGATCGACTTTGGCGCCTCCGATGCACCGATGAAGGCGGAAGATCTTGAGTCGCTCGGCCTCGGCCAGTTCCCGATCGTGGTTGGCGGCATCGTGCCGGTGGTCAATATCGTTGGCGTGAAGGCTGGCCAGATCAAGCTTGATGGCGCGACCCTGGGCGATATCTTCCTGGGCAAGATCAGCAACTGGAACGATCCGAAAATTGCCGCGTTGAATGCCGGCCTCACCCTGCCCGCGGGCAAGATCACCGTCGTGCATCGCTCGGATGGTTCGGGTACCACGTTCAACTTCACCAACTATCTGTCCAAGGTCAATCCGGAGTGGGCAGGCAAGGCGAAGTTCGGCACGGCCGTCGAATGGCCGACCGGCGTGGGTGGCAAGGGCAACGAAGGCGTGTCGCAGTACGTGCAGCAGATCAAGGGTTCGATCGGCTACGTCGAATACGCTTATGCCGTCAAGAACAAGATCACCTGGGTTGACCTGAAGAACGCTGCGGGTCACGTGGTCGCACCAAGCGCCGCCAGCTTCGCCGCTGCCGCCGTCACCGCCGACTGGGGCAGTGCGAAAGATTTCAACCTGATCATGACCAATGCACCGGGCGCTCAGGCGTGGCCGATCACCGCCACCACCTGGATGATCATGTACAAGACGCCGAAGAACGCCGTGAACAGCAAGGTCGCCTTCGACTTCTTCAAGTGGTCGCTGGAACATGGTCAGCAGGACGCCTCTGCACTTGATTACGTGCCGCTGCCGGCTGCCCTGGTCAGCAAGATCGAGGCTTACTGGGCTTCCGAATACAAGCATTGAGG
>JBAPPP010000504.1:0-1929 GCA_049280175.1 Rhodanobacter sp. | reverse complement strand
GTACGTACCCTTCGCGACATTCGGTATCTGGAACACGAGCGCGGTCGGCTGGTGCGTATCGGCCGGGTTGGTGATGCTCTGCGGCGTCACCAGCTGATCGCCAAACAGCAGAAATACACGCTGACCGTCAAGGATGCGTGGCGTGCTGGTGACGTTCAAGTTGAGCGTTCCCACCGCGCCGGTAAGCGGGCTTACCGTGATCGCCGGCGCCAGGGCCAGCGGCAACTCGTTGCTGAGGAGCGCCGGCAAAGCCGTTTGTTGCTGTAGCAGCGCGACGGTGTAAATGCCCGGTGCCCAGCGCGATGGCGCGTCCGGGTCAGTGCTACTGTCCGCCAGGTGCACCGTCAAGGTGCCCGCTGCAGCACCCGCCGTTGGCGCGATGTCGATCGGTGCGTCCAGCCGCAGACTGCTGAAGCGCGCCAGCATGTTTGCGGCAGCAAGCTGACTACCGCTGAGCACGATGTCATCACCCAGCAGAGCCGCCGATTGCGAGTGCGGCAGACTCAGCGAATCCAGTACCGGCGCAGCGGAAGCGATGATGATCGCACCCTGGTCCTGCGAACCACGTTTGAGCACCGGCAGGCTTGCGCGTGCAGCGGCTTGGCTGTCGATCAGCACCACGGTGGCCTCATACGCGGAGGACACGCGATAGTTGGTTTGGAACGCCGTCCACAGCTTGGAGAGTTCGTCTACGTTTTGCGGCAATGGCGTGAGCCGGATCCGTTCGATCTGGGTGGCCAGATCATTGTTCGGCAGGGCGTTGCGAATGTCGTTGCTGTCCAGTACCGAACGATCGTGCAGCGTACTCATGGCTGCGGCGAGCACCCGGTGGCTCAATGCGTCGGTATCGGTGTCGCCGCGACCGTAGGCGGTGATCAGATAATGCAGATTGAGCGCCAACGCCGGCGTTGCGGTTTCGCCAGGGCGCGTACGTCCCGGCATGTCCATGTTGCGCCAGGCGGCGTTGTAGATCACCTGGTACAGGTACAGGTTGAGCTGCGCCTTGCTGATGCCCTTGCGCGCGATGTCGAGCGGCTGCAGGGTGACTTCCAGATCGCTGAGGTTGCTGTCGAGCACCGGCATCTGCGCCAGCAGCAGATTGCGCAGCGTGCAGGTCGCGGCGGCGATGGCCAGCGTATTGCTCATGGCGTAGCCTTGCCGCGCTGACGCAGGTAGTCATCGAGGCTGCTCGGACGTGGTGCATCGTTGCGACGAACGGGTGTCGGCGCGCTGTTCGCAGCCGCGCGTACCTCAAGTCGACCGATACTGACGTGGACAACGGGTTCGCTTTGTCCGGCCGGGTACCCAGCCGCTCCTATGGAGCGCGAGTGCATCGCTTCCGCGGCGCGCGCGGGCAAGTCTCCCAGATTCTTTGTCGACACGAAAACCGGCTTGGCCGGTGGCAACAAGACGCCAGTCTCCGCGGCGTGCGCAATGCCTGAAGGAGTCTGCGGCTCGGAAGATACGTGTGATGTGCGTGGTTCGACCGGTTCGCCTGGCGTCGCATGGCGGCCGGTGTGCTCCGTCGTCGTGGGCTGCGCCATTTTTTTTACCGCAACGTCGGACGAACGCAGCGTTGTTTCGATGGCGGGTTGCATCGCGACGCGGGGCACCGGGCGCTGCATCGCATCGGGCTGCGATTGCGCTTGCTTGAGCGGAGCTCCATCTGCCCGCGATTCCAGCGGTGACGGGCTGCGTTGCAAGGCAGAACCAGGATGGACCACGTCCGGCACATCGAGTGCCGTGCGCGCACTACTTTGCTCCACAATCGCATTCGTCTCGAACGTTGCCGGCATGATCGTTGCCGCCTGCGGCTCGAATAGCGACGGCAGCCGCGGCGTCAGCATGGCTTCGTTGCCGATCGCCTTCGCCGTCACGCGGTCGAGAAAGTCGTTCACGACACGCACTGCTCAAGATAAGCCTGCCGGC
>JBAPPP010000503.1:0-7239 GCA_049280175.1 Rhodanobacter sp. | reverse complement strand
GTTGTTGCTGTTGCTGACGTTATCGGTGCTCTTGCTGCCGCTGCTGCTGGTGCTGCTCCACGGAGTAGGCAGTGTGGCGCGCAGGGTATTGAGCACACCATCGCCTGGAGCGGGCTTTTTGCAGATCGCGTTGTCCACGGCTTTGGCGTAGGTCTTGTTCATCATACCGACCCAGACCGTACCGTCCGGTCCGTGCGGCACGCTGAAGCTGTTAGTGTTGTCCACCTGGACCGTCGTCGGAGTGGAGGCGGTGGTGGAAAACGCGGTGGGCGACTGTTCCCAATAGGTCTTGCCCGATTGCTGCGCCGCCGAGCTGTAGACCACCACGTAACGTGCCTTGTCACTGCTGACCTCGACGCTGCCGAACGCGCCGGTCGTTTCATCGCCCCAGCCCATGTGTTCGCACAAATTGATGTCGTTGGTGCCGATCGGCTGGAAACCGGCATCGAGCAGCACAATGGTCGGCGCAAACAGGTAACTGGAGTGTAGCCAGCGACCATTCAATTCCGATTTCAACGCAATCCGGTAAGGCAGTTTTGCGCTGTCCGGCAGGCGGAAGGCGAGGAAATAACTATGCGCGTTGTTGAGGTTGGCGACCATGCTGCCGCTACCCAGCGTGAACTTCTGCGGTTGCCATGGCAGCATGTTCTGATAGGAGAAATCGGCAAAGCTGCTGCAGCAAGGCGAGGCCTGTTGCAGCTGCTGTTTGGCCAGTTTCAGGGCGGCGGCGGTGTCTTCCGTCGGTGGCAACAGGGTCGACGGAATCAGCGTTTTCACGCTGTGACAGCCGCCCAGCAGGACAGTGCAGGCCAGCGCGGCAGCGAAGACAGGAAGTCGATACGTCATTGCAGGCGGTTACTCAGAATTCGGCCGTGCCGGCCGCGCGCGGGTAGGGGATGGCGTCGCGAATGTTGGACAGCCCGCAGACGTAGACCAGCAGGCGCTCGAAACCGAGGCCGAAACCGGCGTGCGGCACCGTGCCGTAGCGGCGCAGGTCACGGTACCAACCATAGGTTGCAGCATCGAGCCCGAACTTGGCGATGCGGCGGTCGAGGTAGTCCAGGCGCTCTTCGCGCTGTGCGCCACCGATGATTTCACCGATGCCCGGCGCGAGCACGTCCATCGCGGCGACGGTCTTCTCGTCATCGTTCAAACGCATGTAGAAGGCCTTGATCTGCTCCGGATAGTTCATTACGACCACAGGACGGCCAATATGTTTCTCGGCCAGGTAACGTTCGTGTTCGGTCTGCAGATCGACGCCCCATGCCACCGGGTACTCGAACTTCTGCCCTGACTTCTGCAGGATCGCGATCGCGTCGGTGTAGTCGATGCGTTCGAACGGCTCCCTGATGAAGGCTTCCAGGCGAGAAATCGCATCGGTCTGCACGCGCTCGGCAAAGAACGCCATGTCGTCCGCGCGCTCGTCCAGAACGGCCTTGAAGATCGCCTTGAGGAACGCCTCCGCGCAGTCGGCATCGGCAGCGAGATCGGCGAACGCGATCTCCGGCTCGACCATCCAGAACTCGGCCAGATGGCGTGGCGTATTGGAGTTTTCGGCGCGGAACGTAGGCCCGAAGGTGTAGACCTTGCTCATCGCCAGGCAGTACGCCTCGAGATTGAGCTGGCCGGACACAGTGAGGAACGCCTCGCGGCCGAAGAAGTCCTTGCGGAAGTCGATGTTGCCTTTCTCGTCGCGCGGCAGGTTGGTCAGGTCCAAGGTGGACAGGCGGAACATGTCGCCGGCACCCTCGGTGTCCGAGGTGGTGATGATCGGTGTGTTGATCCAGAAAAAGCCCTGCTCGGTGAAATAGCGATGGATCGCCGTCATCATGGTGTGGCGCACGCGGGTCACTGCGCCGAACAGGTTGGTGCGCGGGCGCAAATGTGCGACCTCGCGCAGGAATTCCATGGAGTGCTGCTTGGGCTGGATCGGGTAGGTTTCCGGGTCGTCGATCAGGCCAGTGACGATCACCTCGGTGGCCTGCAGCTCGAAACTCTGGCCCTTGCCCTGCGACGGCACCAGGGTGCCACTGACGATCACGCCCGCGCCGGCGGTGAGGTGCTTCACCTCGCTGTCGTAGTTGCCGAGTGTTGCGGGCACTACCGCCTGGATGGGGTCGAAGCAGGAGCCGTCAGTCACATTGACGAACGACAGCCCAGCCTTCGAGTCGCGGCGGGTGCGTACCCATCCGCGCACGGTCACTGCGCTACCGGCCTCGATCGCGCCGGATAGAGCCTGCTTCACACTGCATACCGCCGGGCTGACCACTGCCATGAATTGAAACTCCTGCCAAAGCGCCACATATCGGCGTTAGTTGATTGAACGTGTAATTGATGAACGTACGGTTGATGAGCGCGAAGTAATGAAGCTCTACGTCGACGCACACGAACAAACCGCCATGATAATGTAGCTGCGGCCCTGGCTGCGCGTTTCCGGGCCTTCGCCATTGGATCACTTGAGGTAGGCCACACCCGTCATGAACATCACCATCACTCCCGCCGCCAGCGAACGCATGCGCCATTTCCTGGCCAGCACGCCTGCGGCAGCCGGGGTGCGGTTTGGCGTCAAGCGCACCGGCTGTTCGGGTTTTGCCTATGTGGTGGATCTGGCCGAGGCGATGGACGACGGCGACCAGCTGGTGGAAGTGGATGGTCTGCCATTGATCGTCAACGACAAGAGCCTGGCGCTGGTCCAGGGTACCGTGATCGACTTCCAGCGGCAGGGCCTCAACGCCAGCTTCGTGTTCCACAATCCGAACGCCACCGGCGAATGTGGCTGCGGCGAGAGCTTTACCGTCGGCTGATCCTGCCTAGGGACCCGTCCCTCACCCCTTTATTCATCAACGACTTGCGCGACCCTGTGCAGGTAACGTACTATTCCGCTTCTGTCTGCGCCGCATAGGCGTGGGCGGGTACTTGCCTCACCGCACCAGCGGGAGGCTGCGAGGCCGCAAGGCCGCATCCACAAGGAGCTAACCCCAAGATGACCCTGCGTCATTACGAAGTTGTGTTTCTGGTCCACCCTGACCAGAGTGAACAGGTTCCGGCGATGATCGAGCGCTACAAGGCGCTGATCGAGACCGACGGCGGCAAGATCCATCGTCTGGAAGACTGGGGTCGTCGTCAGCTGGCCTATCCGATCGTGAATCTGGCCAAGGCACATTACGTGCTGCTCAACATCGAAGTGAGCCAGAACGCACTGAACGAGTTGGAGTCGGGTTTCCGCTTCAACGACGCCGTGTTGCGTCACCTGGTTGTGCGTCGTGACGAGGCCGATACCGAGCCGTCCTTCATCCTGAAGAGCAAGGAAAAGGATGACGCCAAGTCCACCCGTCGCCGTGATGACGATGGTGAAGGCGAAGGCCGCGGCCGTGACCGCGATGACCGCGACAACGATCGCGACAGCGACGACTGATAGGAATCCAGACCATGTCCAAGTTTTTCCGCCGCCGCAAGTTCTGCCGCTTCACCGCTGAAGACGTCAAAGAGATCGACTACAAGGATCTCAACACGCTGCGTCAGTACGTCACCGAGAACGGCAAGATCGTGCCGAGCCGCATCACGGGCACCAAGGCGCGTTACCAGCGTCAGCTGGCTACCGCGATCAAGCGCGCACGTTTCCTGTCGTTGCTGCCGTACACCGATAACCACGACGTCTGACCTACGCGATGTCTTCTCCCCTGCGGGGAGAAGATGCCCGCAGGGCACGATGAGGGGAGGGTGCTCGCGGGGATGTTGATTCGAAGCAAGCTTCGATGAAAGCCTCCGCCAGTCCAGCCCCTCACCCCACCCTCTCCCCGAAAGGGGAGAGGGTGCAACACCTTCGGACAGCCGTCCACGGCTGCGTCGGGCCACTCCGGCGCTAACGAAAAGGAAGCATCATGGAACTCATTCTTCTGCAGAAAGTCCGCAACCTCGGCACGCTCGGCGACAAAGTCGTCGTGAAGCCCGGTTACGGTCGTAATTTCCTCCTGCCGCAGGGCAAAGCCGTACGCGTCAACGCCGCCAATCTGGCTGCATTCGAACAGCGTCGTGCCGAGTACGAAGCCAAGGCCAACACCTTGCTGGTCGACGCTGAAGAGCGCAAGACCAAGCTGGCCGATGCCACGGTAACGATCGCCGCGCATGCCAGTGCTGAAGGCAAGCTGTTCGGTTCGGTCGGTCCGCGCGACATCGCCGAGGCTTTGGCCGCCGTTGGCCACACCGTCAACAAGGGTGAAGTGATCCTGGGCGAAGGCCCGCTTCGCCACACCGGCGAGTTCGACGTGGCAATCCACCTGCACGCCGACGTGCACACCACCGTCAAGGTGATTGTGGTCGGCGACAAGAGCGACAAGTAAGCTACACCGTAAGATGATGGTCATGGACGGGCGCCCTCGGGCGCCCGTCTGTTTTGGCGAGCCCGCGATCGATGAGGCCGCCGTCGACAAGCCCGTCGTCGGCAAGGCCACCGACGCGGCGACCACGCACGTTCTATCCACAGCAACGCACAGGTTATCCACAGGGTTATTGTCTCGGCGGCTGAGACCACGCCGCGTATGATGATCGTCAGTGCGGCCGCCCGAGAGGCGTCGGCAAGTTGCCTGTTTGTTCGTGAGGTAACGTTTCTCCGAGAGGTAAGTCAATGTCCTTCGTGCCAGAGCGCAAATCCTCTTCTTCTGCCATCGAGGCATTGCGGGTGCCACCGCATTCCATCGACGGCGAACAGGCGGTGCTAGGCGGCCTGATGCTGGCGCCCGATGCGTTGGACAAGGTGGCCGATAAATTGGCCGAACAGGATTTTTACCGCAAGGATCACCGGCTGATCTGGCGTGCTATCAACGAATTGGCGAACAAGGGCATGCCGTGCGACGCGGTCACCCTGGGTGACTGGTTCGAGAGCAACGGCCTGGCCGAGATGGTTGGCGGCGCCAGCTACCTGATCGAGCTGGCCAACAGCACGCCGAGCGCCGCGAATATCGTCGCCTATGCCGACATCGTGCGCGAGAAGTCGGTCCTGCGACAGCTGATCGATGCCGGTACCTCGATCACCGAGGATGGCTATCGCCCGGAAGGCAAGAGCGTGCAGGAAGTGTTGGAAAACGCCGAGCAGCGCGTGTTCCACATCGCCGAATCAGGTACGCGTGGCAAGAAGGATTCCGTCTCCATGCGCGAGGCGGTGAAGGATGCATTCCGCCTGCTCAGCGAGCGCTATGAAAATCGCGGTCAGCTCACCGGCATCACCACCGGCTTCACCGATCTGGACAACCTCACGTCCGGCCTGCAGCCGTCGGATCTGATCATCGTGGCGGCGCGTCCGTCGATGGGCAAGACCGCGTTTGCGCTGAATATTGCCGAGACCGCCGCACTGCGCAGCAAGAAGGCGGTGGTGGTGTTCTCGATGGAAATGTCCGCCTCGCAGCTGGCGTTCCGCCTGATCTCCTCGGTCGGGCGCATCCACCAGCAGCACCTGCGCAACGGTGACCTGCAGGAGGAAGACTGGCCGCGCGTCTCCAACGCGATCTCGATCCTGTCCGACGCCAAGATCTTCATCGACGACACGCCCAGCCTGTCGCCGGTGGAGCTGCGCTCGCGCTCGCGCCGCCTGCATCGCGAACACGGCGGTCTGGGCCTGATCGTGATCGATTACCTGCAGCTGATGCAGGTGCCCGGAAATAAAGAGAATCGCGCCACCGAAATTTCAGAAATTTCGCGTTCACTCAAAGGCCTCGCCAAGGAGTTGAACGTGCCCGTGATCGCACTGTCGCAGTTGAACCGTTCGCTGGAGCAGCGTGCCGACAAGCGCCCGATGATGTCCGATCTGCGCGAATCGGGCGCGATCGAGCAGGATGCCGACGTCATCATGTTCATCTACCGCGATGACTACTACAACAAGGAATCGCCGGACAAGGGCATGGCCGAGATCATCATCGGCAAGCAGCGTAACGGTCCCACCGATACGTGCAAGCTGACCTTCCTGGGGCACTACACGAAGTTCGAGAACTACGCGGCGGACTCGTTCGCCGGGTCGTTCGATTGATGCCCGGCGACCGCCACGAAGCCAGTCTCCAGATGCCCCGTTCACGATGAGTCGCACCACCGTCGCCACCATCCATCTGGGCGCTCTGCGTCATAACCTGGCGCGCATCAAGGCGCTCGCCGCACCCGCGAAGGTGATGGCCGTCGTCAAGGCCGATGCCTACGGGCATGGGCTGGAGAGGGTTGCCCGGGCACTGGATCGCGACGCCGATGCGTTTGCGGTGGCTGCGCTTGGCGACGGCCTGCGCTTGCGCGCGGCAGGGCATAAGCAGCGGATCGTGGTGCTGTCGGGCCCGGACAGCGCCCGCGACATCGCCGAGATGCAGCGGCTGCAGCTGGATGCGGCGATCCACCACGAAACACAACTGCAATGGCTGGCGCAGACGCCATCGATCCGTGGTCGCTTGCGCGTGTGGCTGAAGGTCGACAGCGGCATGCATCGGCTCGGCTTCGCACCGGAGCAAGTAGCCGCCGTGCACGCGCAGCTCGCGGCGATGCCAGGCATCGATCCGGAGATCGGCCTGCTCACGCACTTCTCCGATTCGGAAGTATTCGACGGCACGCAGACGCCGCTGCAAATCGCCCGCTTTGCTGAAGCCACGCGCGATCTGCGCGGGCCGCGATCGCTGTCCAATTCCGCCGCTGTGCTTGGCTGGCCCGATGCACGTGCCGATTGGGTGCGCACCGGTGGCTTGCTGTATGGACTGTCGGTGGTGGATGGCAAGACCGGCACGGATTTCGGCTTTCGCCCGGCGATGACGCTGAGCACCAGCTTGATCGCGATCAACCCGATCAAGCGCGGCGAGCGTATCGGCTACAACGGCACCTGGACCTGTCCCGAAGACATGCCCGTAGGTGTGGCTGCGGTCGGCTACGGTGACGGCTATCCGCGCAGCGCCGTGGCCGGCACGCCGATACTGGTCGGCGAGCAGCGCGTGCCGCTGATCGGCCGCGTGTCGATGGATCTGATCACACTCGACCTGCGCGATGCCCCACACGCAAAGGTCGGTGATCGCGTGACCCTGTGGGGGCCGGAGCTACCCGTGGAGCTGATAGCTGCTCAGGCTGCCACCATTTCCTACGAGCTTACCTGCGGCATGACACGACGCGTGCTGTTCGTGGAAGACGATCAGTAAGTCGCTGCGCTCGTTGCGGCCTACGTGGCTGCCGGGTGTTGTGGGGATGTTGGGCATCGCTGCGCTCACCCCAACCTACGGGGCT
>JBAPPP010000502.1:0-10365 GCA_049280175.1 Rhodanobacter sp. | reverse complement strand
ATCTACGAAGGCACCAGCGAAATCCAGCGCATGGTGATCGCGCGCGCCGAAACCGGTTTGCGCTGAGCCCAGCGCCAAGCAAGATCGCGTTCAACAAAAAGCCCGGGCAGGGAAACCTGCCCGGGCTTTTTGCGTTTGTCCTGAACAGAGCTGTCATCCAGCACCCGCCTCGAACATGCCCTCTCCCGACGAGGAGAGGGCACTGCATCACGGTCAGTGTTGCGGATTGGACTCGAGCTTCGGATGGTCGCCGCGTGGCGGCGTCTTGCCGTCACCGTCCAGCTTGTCGCCCAGCAGGCGACGCACGCTGACGTAGAACACCGGGATCAGCAGCAGGCCGAGGAAGGTGGCGAACAGCATGCCGCCGATCACGCCGACACCGATCTCGTGACGGGAAACCGCACCGGCGCCGGTGGAGAGGACCAGCGGGAGCACGCCCAGGATGAAGGCCATCGAGGTCATCAGGATGGGGCGCAAGCGTAGCCGGGCCGCCGTGAGCACCGCTTCGGCCAACGTCTTGCCCGCCGCCTGTTCTTCGACGGCGAACTCCACGATCAGAATCGCGTTCTTGGCGGCCAGTCCCATCACCGTGACCAGACCCAACTTGAAGTAAATATCGTTGGGCATACCAGTCAGCTTGCAGAACACCAGCATGCCGAGCATGCCCAGTGGTACCACCAGCAACACGGCTAGCGGAATCGACCAGCTTTCATACAGCGCGGACAGGCACAGGAACACCACGACGATCGACAGCAGCAACAGCATCGTGGCCGAGTTGCCCGCCAGGACTTCCTGATAGGACTGACCTGTCCAATCGGAAGCGTAGCCCGGGGGCAGGTCCTTGTTGATGATGCCTTCCATCACTTGCATAGCCTGACCAGTGGAATAACCGGGCGCGGAATTGCCCACGATTTCCACCGCGGAATAGCCGTTGTAGCGCGGCAGTGCGGTCGCTCCAATGCCCCAGTTGGCCTTCACCACGCTGGACAGCGGCACCATGTTGTACGGGCTGATCGCGCCATTGCTCACCGAAGGATTGACCTGGGTGAGATAACCGCTCGCGTTGGTAGCCGTCGCGGGGGTGCTGGCCGTGCTACCGATACCGGTAGGCGTGTAGATGTGTTGCAGGGCGTCCAGATTCATACGGTAGGGCGCGTCGGCCTGTATGTAGACGCGCTTGATGCGACCACCGTAGTTGAACTGGTTGATGTAGTTCGGCGCCAGCAGCAACTGGAGGGCACCGTAGACATCGGTGAGCGACAGCCCCATCGACTGGGCCTGCACGCGATCGACCTTCATCTGCAACTGCGGTGCATCCGGCAGCGAGTTGGGACGGATGCCGTAAAGCTCAGGGCTCTTGCCGGCCTTGCCGAGCAGAGTGCCCATGGCTTGCGCCAGTTCCTGACGGGATTGACCAGTGCGCGCCTGCAGATACATGTCCACGCCGCCGAACTGGCTGAGGCCACGGATGGTTGGCAGGTTGACCACGAAAATCTGTGCATCGGTAATGCTGTGCAGAATTCCATTGGCCTGCGGGATCAACTCCATCGCGGTTTTCCCGCGGGCATCCCAGTCCTTCAACTTGATAAAGGACATGCCGACGTTTTCAGCGTTGCCGACAAAGCTGAAGCCTTCGGGCTGGAAGATTGCCTCGATGTCGCCGCCGATCGGACTGTGCATCAGCTTGTCGCGAATCTCGGCCATCACGTGGTCGGTGCGCTGCAACGTGGCACCCGGTGGCAGGGCAACGATGGCCAGCATGAAGCCCTGGTCCTCGTCGGGTACGAAGCTGGTTGGCAAGCGGGTGTACAGAAACCCGGCCAGTACGGTGACCAGTGCGAACGCCAGCATCCAGCGGGGAGCATGGCGTATCGCGCTGCCGACATGGCCGTGATAGGTATGGGTGACCCAGTCGAACGTTTTGTTGAACCAGCGAAAAACGACGTTCTTCTTCGCGCCATGCTCCGGCTTGAGCAAGCTCGCGCAAAGTGCCGGCGTAAACGACATCGCCAGGAACGCCGAGAACGCCATCGAGATCGCGATGGTCAGCGCGAACTGCGCATACACGATGCCGGTAGCGCCCGGTTGCAGGGCTGACGGCACGAACACCGCCGTCAGCACCACGGTGATCGCCACGATGGCGCCGGTAATCTGGCCCATGGCTTTGCGGGCGGCTGGATGGGGATCCAGCTTCTCCTCGCTCATGATGCGCTCGACGTTCTCGATCACCACGATCGCGTCGTCCACCACGATGCCGATCGCCAGCACCATGCCGAACAGAGTGAGCTGGTTGAGCGAGAAATGCAGCAGGTACAGACCGATGAAGGTGCCCAGCAAGGCCACGGGGATCACCAGCGTGGGGATGATGGTGGCCCTCAGGTTCTGCAGGAAAATCAGCATCACCAGGAACACCAGCGCGATCGCCTCGAACAGCGTGCGCACCACATCGGTAATCGAGGCGACGATGAACGGGGTGGTGTCGTAGGGGACGTCCCACTGCACACCTGGCGGCAGATCCTTCGCCAGGACCGCCATTTCCGACTTCACCGCCTTCGCCACGGCAAGTGCGTTGGCACCCGGCAGCAGGAACAGGCCCAGGCCGCCGGCCGGCTTGTTCTTGTAGATAGCCGCCGAACCATAGCTCTGCGGGCCGAACGTGATACGGGCAACGTCGCTCAGTCGTACTGTCGTGCCGTCGCTTTGGGCGAGCAGGATGATATTGCGGAACTGCTGCAGCGAGGAAAACAGCGTATCGGCCGCGACAGTCGCCGTGAATTCCTGGCCCTTGGTCGACGGATCAGCGCCCAGCGAGCCGGCGGCGAACTGCGCGTTCTGGGCGCTGACAGCGTTCAAAACCTGCGTAGCGGACAGCCCATAGCCTTGCAGCTTGTCCGGGTTGAGCCAGATGCGCACGGCGTATTCCGAGCCGAGCTCGAACGTATTGCCGATACCGTTGACACGGGAGACCACCGGCTGAATCTGCGAGGCGACGATATCGGCGAGGCGAGGCGCGTCGATCGAGGGGTTGTCCGAGGTCAGGCCGATGAACATCAGGATGTCGGGGCTGGCCTTGGCCACCACCACGCCCTGCTGAATGACCGAGGCAGGCAGCAATGGCTGGGCCAGGGTGATCTTGTTTTGTACCTGCACCTGGGCGATGTCCGGGTTGGTGCCGGTCGCAAAGGTCAGGGTGATCGTGCTGTTGCCGTTGGAGTTGGAGGACGAGCTGAAATACAGCAGGTTGTCGATGCCGGTGAGCTGCTGCTCGATCACCTGGGTGACCGTCGACTCCATGGTCGCGGCGCTGGCGCCGGGATAGTTGGCACTCACCGTCACCTGTGGCGGTGCGATATCCGGGTAGGAGTCGATGCCCAGGTTCAGCATCGCGATGACGCCGATCAGGGAGATCAGGATGGCGACCACCCAGGCGAAGATTGGGCGGTCGATAAAGAAACTAGGCATGAGACGGCTTCCTTACTGTTTGTTGCCGGCGGACTGACCAGCTGGCGCCGGAGCGTCAGAACCTGCCTGAGTCGCAGTAGCCTGCGCTGGCTGCCACGGCGTTGCTTTCGCGGGGCCGCCTTCTTTCGCGCCTTGCAGGCCGGTCACGATCACCTGGTCGCCGTTGCTGAGGCCGCTGGTGACGATCCAGTTGCTTTCGTAGCTGTTGCTGGCGTTGACATCTTTGCGCACGACCTTGTCATCCTTGCCCACCACCAGCGCGTAGGCGCCGACGGAGTCGCGCAACAGCGCCTGCTGCGGGATCAGGAACACATTGTTCAGCTGACCCAGGTTGACGTTGAGGGTGACGTACAGGCCCGCCAGCAGCTGGTGCTTCGGATTCGGCACCAGGGCGCGCAAGTTGACGGCACCGGTGTTCGCATTCACCGTCACATCGGAAAAGTCCAGCGTGCCCAGCTGGTCGTACTTGCTGCCATCGGGCTGGATGATCTGGACGGTGGTCTTGTTCTGCGCTGTCAGCGCAACGTTGCCCTTGCTTTGCGCCTGTTGCAGCATCGACAGATCGGCTGCGCTGATGGTGAAGTTCGCGTACAGCTGATCGATCTGCTGGACCGTGGTCAGCAACGTGCCACCGGAGCCGACATCGCTGGTGCCATTGCCTACGGTCGCGCCCACGGTGACCTGCTGCTGGCCGGCGATGCCGTCGATCGGCGAAGTCACCTTGGTATAGCCAAGATTGACGCGCGCACTGGCGACGTTCGCCTCGTCTGCCTTGACCTTGGCAAAGGCGCTGCGCATGACTGCTTCGTCATTGTCGACCTGCTGTTGCGATACATAGCCGTTGGGTACCAGCTTGTGGTCGCGATCGACGGTAACTTTGGCATTGACCAGGGTCGCCTGATCCTGGGCCAGGATGCTGAGGCTGTTGTTGAGCTGTGCCTGGTAGAACACCGGGTCGATCTCAAACAGCAATTGGCCCTGCTTGACCGCGCTGCCTTCCGTGTAGGTGCGCTTGAGCAGCACGCCGGAGACGCGGGCGGTTACATTCGCGCTGTAATAAGCCGACAGGCGGCCGGACGTATCCCTGGTCAGCGGTGCGCTCTGCAGCTGCGCCGTGACCACTCCGACCTGCGGTGGCGGCGGCTGCGGTGGCTCCGGTTTCTTGCCACAGGCAGCGAGCGCCAGCAGGCTCAAGCACAACACGGGTGTGCGCAGTAACGAGGACTTCATGGGAGCTCCAGAACTTGCTTGATCGGGGATGAAGGGCGTTGCAGGGGCGCGCAGTGCAGTAATCCGTTGACTAGTTACTGCATCGCGGCCGATGTGTCTTGTGTCATAGGTTGGTCCGGCGCTCACCCGCCTGACCGCCTGGGCGTTCAATGTAATCCTTCGACTTGGCCTCTGTAGGCGTCGCTCGCGAGACTATACCGTCCAGTTTACATTTTATTGGCAGCGCGAATCCAGTCATTGACAGGTATCTCTGCGATGTGGGCGGCGTGGCTGTCGGCTGTCGGTGTGAATTCGCGCGCTGTGATGGTGGGGTCGTAGTTGACGCCATGCCGCTGACCGATGCAGCGCCGACGGATCGTGAGGATCGCTGTTGCGGCATGAGCGCACGATTCGATGGGGCGCATATCAGTGAACAGCGGGCGCAGGCGAGTCACAAGTGTCGCCGGTGCATGACGCATTGCTTGCGGTCGGCGTATGGCAGCGCCCTGCGAGATACGCGCAGATGTGACGGACCGCTGAACCCATGCGCGCGGGCATGGTGCAGCCGCGCTGCTACGGGTGGATTCGTCATCAAGCGCGGCGTATCCTTTCAAGGCTTTTTACCCCCATTCTCACCTCGTCTCCACTGACCAGTAGATGCCATGAATGTGACCCATGCGGCCAATGATCTCCCCCTTCCGTCCTTGGTGCTTGAAGAACTGAAAAAAAGTGGTTTGACACCCCAGCGCCTGACTGAGGCGCAAGTTTTCTGCCAGGCTTTCTTCGCACGCATCGCCGCCAGCGACGTCGAGCTGCATACTCCGGAACAATGGACCGCGCTGATCGGTGGCCTGCTCCTTTTCATGCAGCAGCGCCAGCCAGACACCGCCTTGGTGCGGGTGCTCAACCCTACCGACTCGCATGCCGGCCGCAGCCTGTTGCAGATCGTCACCGACGACATGCCGTTCCTGGTTGATACGGTGAGCATGATTGTTTCGACGAAGTTGCAGATCCACGCCGTGATCCATCCCATGCTGAGGGTGGTTCGCGATGCTTCCGGCGAGCTGCAGGGTATCGGTGGCGAGGCTGGCGCAGCGCAGTCGGCCAAGCCCGAATCCGTCATGCATTTCGAGATCGACCGGGTCGCTGACGAAGCCGAGCAGGCGCAATTGATCGCGCAGGTCGAAGCCTCCCTGGAGGACGTACGCGTCGCTGTAAACGACTGGGCCGCGATGCGCGACCGGGCACTGGCCATTGCCACCGATCTGCCGCAACGCAAACTGCCGCTTGATGCGGCCTCGGTGCAGGAGGCCAGCGAGTTCCTGCGCTGGATTGCCGACGACAACTTCACCTTCCTCGGCTATCGCGAGTACGAGGTTGCCGAGGCCGATGGCGAGCGCGTGCTGCGCTCGCTGGAAGGTTCCGGCCTGGGCATCCTGCACAAGAACGATCGCTCGATGGCACCGCGCTCATTGCGCACGCTGGCCGCCAGCGAGTTGCCGCAGTCCGGCGCGACCGACGCGATCATCCTGACCAAGACCAACGCCCGCTCGCACGTGCATCGCGCCGGCTACATGGATTACATCGGCGTACTGAAGTTCGACGCCAATGGCACGGCGGTGGCCGAGCAGCGCTTCCTTGGCCTGTTCTCCTCCAATGCCTACATGGCGCGCCCGCAGGACGTGCCGCTGGTACGGCACAAGGTGGAGGCGGTACTGGTCCGTTCGGGCCTGAAACGTGATTCGTATTCCGGCAAGTCGCTGCGCCACATCATGGAAACGCTGCCGCGCGAGGAACTGCTGCAAAGCAGCGAGGACGAATTGTTCTCGACCTCGATGGGCATTCTGGAACTGCGCCAGCGTGCACGCACCCGGTTGTTCGTGCGTCGCGATCGTTACGGCCGCTTCTTCACCTGCATGGTGTTCGTGCCGCGTGACCGTTTCAACACCTCGGTGCGCGAACGCATCGAAACACTGTTGGGTAACGCGCTGCATGCCGAGCAGAGCGACTCGTCGGTGCAGATGGGCGAGGCTGCGCTGGCGCGGCTGACGATCGTTGCGCGACCGAAGATCGGTGATCAGCCGCCGTATGACCTGGTGGCACTGGAGCAGGGCGTCGCCGGCATCGTGCGCAACTGGCACGACGAAGTGCGCGATGCGCTGGTGCGTTCGCGCGGTGATCACGAAGGCGTGGTGCTGGCGAATCGTTATGCCAAATCGCTGCCGGCCGGCTACGTCGAGGACGTGAGTCCGGCGGTGGCCGCCGAAGACGTGCATCAACTGTCGTTGCTGCAGGGCGACAACGCGTTGCGGATGTCGTTCTACCATCCGCCCAAGGCGCCCGAGACGCTGCGTTTCAAGGTCTATCGCAGCGGCGGCGACATCGCCTTGTCCGAGGTGCTGCCGCAGTTGGAGAACCTCGGCCTGCGCGTGCTGACCGAACATGTCTACGAGATCCCCGGCGATGCCGCCGCGCAGTCGATCCAGGATTTCGAAGTGCAGCCGGTGGGCAAGCTCACTTTCAGCGTGGAGCAGGTCGGCGCGTTGTTCGAGGATGCGTTCGAGCAGATCTGGCGCGGCAATGCCGAAAACGACGGCTTCAACCGGCTGGTGCTCGGCGCCAAGCTGAGCTGGCGTCAAGTGGCCATGCTGCGCGGCTATTGCAAGTACCAGCTACAGGCTGGCGTGGCGTTCTCGCAGACCTACATGGAAAACACGCTCAATCGCTATCCGGCGATCGCCGGGTTGCTGGTGGAGCTGTTCCTGGCCAAGTTTGACCCACGTCGTGAAGCACTTTCCGCCGAAGAGTTGAAGATCGCCGGTGCCACGCTGGTCGCCGAAATGCGGGCGCTGATTCCGCAAGAAGTGCAGGGCACCCATCCGGCGCTGATCGACGGGCTGAGCGCGGCGCTGGCATTGCCACGTGCCGAGCAGATCCAGACCGTGGAAGACGCCATCGGCGTATTGCTGGAGAACGTCGACAGCCTCGACGAAGACCGCATCCTGCGCAGCTTCGTCAAGGTGATCCGCGCGACCTTGCGTACCAGCTTCTTCCAGCAGTGGGACGGCGCACATCGCGATTACATCAGCTACAAACTGGACTCGCACAAGGTGCCCGAGCTGCCCAAGCCGGTGCCGTACCGCGAGATCTGGGTGTGCGCACCACGCGTCGAGGGCATCCATCTGCGTTTCGGCGCCGTGGCGCGCGGCGGTCTGCGCTGGTCCGACCGGCGTGAGGATTTCCGCACCGAGGTGCTGGGCCTGGTCAAGGCGCAGATGGTGAAGAACACGGTGATCGTGCCGGTCGGTTCCAAAGGTGGCTTCTTCGTCAAGAAGGCACCCGTCGGTGGCGACCGCGACGTGCAGCTGGCCGAGGGCATTGCCTGCTATCGCCTGTTCATCAACGGCTTGCTCGACATCACCGACAACCTGGTCGAGGGCAAGGTGGTGAACCCGCATGACGTGGTGCGCCATGACGCGGATGACCCGTACCTGGTGGTGGCTGCGGACAAGGGCACGGCCACGTTCTCCGATATCGCGAACGCGATCTCGATCGAACACGACTACTGGCTCGGCGACGCGTTCGCATCCGGTGGTTCCAACGGTTACGACCACAAGGGCATGGGCATCACGGCCAAGGGCGCGTGGGAGTCGGTGAAGCGACATTTCCGTTCGCTCAACCGCGATTGCCAGACACAGGATTTCACCTGCGTCGGCATTGGCGACATGTCCGGCGACGTGTTCGGCAACGGCATGCTGCTGTCCGAACACACGCGTCTGCTGGCGGCATTCGATCATCGTCACATCTTCCTCGACCCGAACCCGGATACCGCCCGTTCGTTCGCCGAGCGCGCGCGCATGTTCAAGCTGCCGCGTTCGAGCTGGGAGGATTACGACAAGTCGCTGATCTCCGCCGGTGGCGGCATCTGGCCGCGCGGCGCGAAATCGATCCCGGTCTCGCCGGAGGTCCGCGCGATACTTGGTCTCAAGCCTGACGTGACGCAGCTGGCGCCGAGCGATCTGCTCAGCGCGATCCTCAAGGCACCGGTGGATCTGCTGTGGAACGGCGGTATCGGTACCTACGTGAAGGCTTCGAGCGAGACGCAGGCCGATGTCGGCGACCGCGCGAACAACGCGCTGCGCGTCAACGGTATCGAGCTGCGCTGCAAGATCGTTGGCGAAGGTGGCAACCTGGGCCTGACCCAGAAGGGTCGTATCGAGGCGGCGCAGCACGGCGTGCTGCTCAATACCGACTTCATCGACAACTCCGCCGGCGTGGACACCTCCGATCATGAGGTGAACATCAAGATCCTGTTGAACGATGCGGTTCAGCGTGGCGAGTTGACTGAAGAAGCGCGCAACGTGCAACTGGCATCCATGACCGATGAAGTCGGTCAGCTGGTGCTGTGGGACAACTACCGGCAGAACCAGGCGATCACCCTGATGGAGCACCAGTCGGTGACTCGTCTCGGCTCGATGGCGCATTTCATCCGCACGCTCGAAGCGGAAGGTACGCTGGACCGCCAGGTGGAAAACCTGCCCACCGAGGCCGAGCTGACCGAGCGCAAGAGCCGCGGCCTGGGCCTGACCCGGCCGGAGCTGTCGGTGCTGCTGTCCTACGACAAGATCCGCCTGTACCAGCAGCTGCTCGACTCGGACGTGCCGGAAGATCCGTACCTGTCGCGCGAGCTGGTGCGTTACTTCCCCGAGCCATTGCACGAAAAGTATGCCGCGCACATGCAGCGCCATCGCCTGAAGCGCGAGATCATCGCCACCGCGGTGACCAACTCGACGATCAACCGCATGGGCGCCACCTTCATGATGCGCATGCAGGAAGACACCGGCCAACGCCCGGCGGCGATCGCCAAGGCGTATACAGCGGCGCGCGAGATTCTCGAGGCGCGCGAGCTATGGGCCGAGATCGAAGCGCTCGATAGCAAGGTCGCCGAGGACACCCAGATCGACGCGATCAAGCAGATCTGGTCGCTGTTGCGGCACCTGACCCGCTGGTTGCTCAACCGCCCGGGCGGCACGCTGGATATCGCCGCCAATGTGGAGCGCTATCAGACCGGCGTATCGGCTTTGCGCCAGGCTCTGCCAGACGTGTTGACGCCTACCGGCAAGGGCGATTTCTCCTGCAGCCAGGAGAAATGGGAAGGCCTGGGCTTGCCCGCCGAGCTGGCCTTGCGGCTGGCCCGCATGCCGGAGCTGCGGGCGGCACTGGATATGGTCGAGGTGGCGCAGCAAAGCGGCCAGCCGATGCAGAAAGTCGCCAGCGTGTTCTACGAACTGGGCGAAGCGCTCGACCTGGAATGGTTGCGCGGCCAGATCGAGGCGTTGCCAGTCGAAGGTCATTGGCATGCACAGGCGCGCGGCTCGCTGCTGGATGAGCTCAATCATCAGCATCGCGCGCTCGCATTACAGGTGCTGGCGCTGGCGACCGACCGCAAGGACGTCTCGCCGGTACAGGCATGGCTGCAACGCGACGACGCCACGCTGCAGTACACCCGCAGCATGCTGGCGGAAATCCTCACCCAGAACGCGGACTACCCGATCGCCTCCGTCGCAGTGCGCCGCCTGGCCCAGCTGGCACAGGTACCGGTGAGCTGAGCCTGCTGTGATCCGCTCCTCCCCCTGCAAGCGGGGGAGGGCGTTGGTTCATCGCACGCTTTTGGCTCCTCCCCCTGCTCGCAGG
>JBAPPP010000501.1:0-4127 GCA_049280175.1 Rhodanobacter sp. | reverse complement strand
GGTTGCTGCATTGCGATGCCACCTACCATGCAACGCACTCGCTGCCGGATCGCGCATGTTGCTGAAAGACCTGCAACGCATGTGGCCATCCGAGATCACCGCGGCAACCGCGGGTCGTTACGCCTGGCTATACCGTTCCAAGGATTGCACTCAGTCACGTCGCTCTTTGCACCTGATCGTCCACGAAGCAGGATAGAGGCAGACCCGAATGAAATGTCCGAAGATCTTCGCCGCATTGATGGCAATCGCAACCCTCACCGCCGCTCCGATGATGCCAGCCCATGCGGCCATCAACAGCATGAGCCTCGGCGCAAGCTACAACGCCCAGAAAACCAGCATCACCTTTCGTGTTTATTCCTCCCAGGCCACCCGCATGGTGCTCTATCTGTATGCGGGCGGTTACGGCGTGCAGGATTCCGCAACCTATGTGCTGAGCCCGGCCGGCAGCAACGTCTGGGCAGTGACGGTGCCGGCATCCTCCATCCAGGCCGCAGGCATTACCGGCGCGGTCTATTACGGCTATCGCGCCTGGGGGCCGAATTGGCCATACAACGCGAGTTGGGGAAAGGGCTCCGCGGCCGGCTTTATTTCGGATGTCGATACCCATGGCAACCGCTTCAATCCGAACAAGCTGTTGCTTGATCCTTACGCGCGGGAAATAAGCCAGGATCCGCTCAATACGTCGAATCAGAATGCCGACACTTTCGCGTCCGGTGCCAGTTACCGGAACATCGACAGCGGCATCTACGCGCCGAAGGGCATCGTGCTGTCCCCCAGTGGGCAAAGCACCGGTACCAAGCCGACGCGCGCGCAGAAGGACGACGTGCTCTATGAAGTGAATGTACGTGGCCTGACCAAACAGGATCCGAGCATTCCGACGCAGTATCAAGGCACCTACTACGGCGCCGGCCTCAAGGCAGGCTACCTGGCCAGCCTAGGCGTCACCACCGTTGAATTCCTGCCGGTACAGGAAACACAGAATGATGCGAACGATGTCGTTCCCAATTCAGATGCGAACCAAAACTATTGGGGCTACATGACCGAAAACTACTTCGCCCCGGATCGCCACTACGCCTATAACAAAGCTGCGGGCGGGCCGACGGCCGAGTTCCAGGCAATGGTGCAAACGTTCCACAACGCCGGCATCAAGGTTTACATGGACGTGGTCTACAACCATACCGCCGAAGGTGGCACGTGGACCAGCTCCGACCCCACCACCGCGACCATCGATTCCTGGCGCGGCCTGGACAACGTGACCTACTACGAACTCGACTCGACCAACCAGTACTACTACGACAACACCGGCACCGGCGCCAACTACAACACCTACAACACGGTCGCGCAGAATTTGATCATCGATTCACTCGCCTACTGGACCAATACCCTGGGCGTCGACGGTTTCCGTTTCGATCTCGCCTCCGTGTTAGCCAACAGCTGCCTGAATGGAGCCGCTGAAGCAGCCGCGCCGAACTGCCCGAGCGGTGGATATAACTTCGACGCGTCGGATTCGAACGTCGCGATCAATCGTATCCTGCGGGAATTCACGGTCCGTCCGGCAGCGGGCGGCAACGGACTTGATCTCTTTGCTGAACCCTGGGCGATTGGCGGCAACTCCTATCAGCTGGGCGGATTCCCGCCGGGCTGGTCGGAATGGAATGGCGTCTTTCGCGACAGCATGCGTCAGGCGCAGAACGAGCTTGGCAACATGACGATCTCGATCGGTCAGGATGCGACGGATTTCTCCGGCTCCTCCAACTTGTTCCAGGCAAGCGGCCGCTCGCCCTGGAATTCCACGAACTTCATCGACATCCATGACGGTATGACGCTCAATGACGTCTATGCCTGCAATGGCGCCAGCAATGCCCAGGCATGGCCCTACGGTCCATCCGACGGAGGCACCAGCACCAATTACAGCTGGGACCAGGGCATGTCGGCCGGTACTGGCACTGCAGTCGATCAACGTCGCGCGGCACGCACGGGCATGGCTTTCGAAATGTTGTCGGCCGGAACGCCCATCATGCAGGGCGGAGATGAGTACCTACGCACGCTTCAATGCAACAACAATGCCTATAACCTGGACTCGACAGCCAACTGGCTGAACTACAGCTGGAGCACCAACCAGTCGAACTTCTACAACTTTGCCCAGCGACTCATTGCGTTCCGCAAGGCCCATCCGGCGCTCCGCCCGGTGACCTGGTACACCTCCAGCCAGGTCGTCTGGTATCAGCCCAGTGGCGCGGTCGCCACCAGCAGTTATTGGAACAACACCAGCAACTACTCGCTCGCCTACACCGTCAATGGCTCATCCTTCGGCGATGCCAACTCGATGTACATCGCCTATAACGGCTGGTCGGGCAGCGTCACGTTCACCCTGCCCGCGCCACCCACGGGCACCAACTGGTACCGCGTGACCGATACCTGCGATTGGAACGACGGCGCCAACACCTTCGTCACTCCGGGCAACGAAACCCTGATCGGTGGCAGCGGCACGAATTACAGCCAATGCGGCCAGTCCTTGCTGCTGCTGATCTCGAAGTAAACTGCCAGGAGTCTCTGAAAATCCTGCTCTGGATCGTCATCCCCGTTTCCGCGGGGATGACGACAGCGTTGGTTGGCCATCCACGCGGGCCCGTAACGGGCGGCGCTACAGGAACGAGTCAATCACGAGAGGATGGGATATGGTGGGGCCAGGTTCCCTGTGGAGAGTGCCATGCCTCGTGTGATCCTCGTTGCACTTGCGTTCGCGGCTTACGCTGTCTTGCCGATGCCTGCCATGGCACAGAGCGGGCTCACCGGTATCACCGACAGCGTCAGAACACTGGATATCAATTTCGATGCCGCCGACGCAAATCACGACGGCTTGCTCAGCAAGGATGAAGCCAAGGCCGGGCACGTCCCCTTCATCGTCAAGAACTTCGATGCCATCGACACCGGACACCGCGGCCTGGTCTCGAAAGATGACGTGCACCAGTTCATCCAGAGAGCGCTGATGCGCTCGCAGCCGGCACCCGCTTCGTCGACAAAACAGAACTGATCGTTCGTCAAGATCTGGGCAGGTCACTTTCACCGGCTGCTACACACCCCACGCATGCTCGGGGTAATAGCGGCGCATCATCCGATCGACGTAGGCGGCAAGGTTTGGACGCGCCTCCGCCGCTCGACGCAGTGGCGTATCGAAGAACGGCGTAAGCACGCAGGCGAGTACGCCGAAGGCGGTGGCGTCCACGCCGCTGGGCGATTCGCGCATGAGGTACGCCTTGTCGCCGAGCAGGTGCGACAGTGCATCGATCGAGCGCTTGCCCAGCTCGGCGATCTGCTGGGGCCCATGCCGGCCCAGCCCCTGCGCGTGCAGCTCGCTGGCCTTGCGAGTTTGCAAGTCATGGCGCAGCTGCGCGCGATCCGCTTCGGGCGCGCCGTCGGCGAAATGCGCTGGCCCTTTGGCGAAATTGTCCGGATCGATCCAGCGAAACCAGACCATGGCGAAGTAGAGATGGTCCTCCAGCAGGCGCTCGATCGCCCAGGATTCCGCACGCTTGCGCGCGTCCAGACCCTCGTCCAGATCCACCTCGTACTTGCGTTCGATGTGCGCGCGGATAACGGTGGAGTCGCTCACCACTTCATCGTGGTCGTTGATGAAAGGCAGCTTTCCATTCGGTGCCTGCGGCGGAATGGCCGACGCCCGGTCATAGGCCAGGCCGGCCATCTTCAGCTGCACTTCGGTCTTGATCACAAACGGGCTGGTGTCGGGTAGACCGAAACCGGCGCGACTGGCGTACAGGGTGATGCTCGATGAAGACATGCTCATGCTCGGCGTCGGGAAGTGTGGATAGTCTGGCAAGGGGCTGCTGACACCCTCGTGTCAGCAGTAGTTAGAGCAACGCGCTCGATTAAGCCAATCATGGTTACCTTTGAATCGCCTCGGCAGCTCGCCAGGACCTACCGACTTCACGCCCCAGAATCTTCGATCACTGCGGCGTCGGGTGATGAAGTGCGGTGATGACGGCGGCAGTCAGGTCGCCGATGCCGGTACCACCATGCTGGCTGATACCCAGCCGCGCAATCACCAGACGCTCCGACGGCACGATGACGACGTACTGGCCCATGGCTCCACGGGCATATAACATGTC
>JBAPPP010000500.1:0-3706 GCA_049280175.1 Rhodanobacter sp. | reverse complement strand
GTAAGACTTCCCTCGCCCCGCGTCGGAGGCTGCGACGAGCAATCGCGCGCGGTCCCGCGCCCGGCGAAAGGCCAGCGCGGAATTCGAGGGCACTAGAGGCGCTCGACAAACAGGTTGAGAGCTTTTTTATAGCGTAAGAGAGGGTCTTGGTTGATCTGGACTCGCTCGCCAGCCACGTCGTGCGGACCAGCCTTGAGACGGTGGAGTGGGATGCCAATCGAGGCCGAAACGATCGACGCGCCGTGGTAGTCGGGAATGGTGACAACTTCACTGCTTGGTACGCTGGAGGGGTACGTGAAGATCGATCGCTTCTTTTTATAGATATCATCGACAGTTTTCTTGATTGTCTTGCTCATGGCCTCAAATGCTGTGCTCGGCTTCCCATCGTAAAGCGTCTGCCTGTTGCTCACTAACGTATGGATCTTCGGGATAGAAACGTTATCCTCACGCGCCTTTTTACCAAAACTGAGCTTTGCATACGCTGATATCGTGGAGTCGCCAACTCCATAAAGAAGTGCAATGACATTTTCGATTCCGCGGCGGGAACTGTCGTCAGCTGTGTACGGGATAACCAAGGAATCTGAGCCCGCTAACGCTAGCTGCGTATATATTGCAAAACTCGGGTTGCAGTCGATGATGAAAGTGGCATCACGTGGTGATGACCTCTCGGCCAGCGCGACGCACAAATCCCGAATCCAATTTATTACTTTCGCCCATGCATCCTGTGGCAACTGCATCTGGGACGCCTGCCGGATCGGCTCGGAAAGCAGCTCTAGCAGGTTGTCACCACACACAAGCGATAGGTTTTTCGGAATATTTTTGTTATATGCAGATGGGCTAACGACAAATTCCTCGACGGAGTCAATCATCCGAAATGGAGAGTTGAGCCGCTCTTCCAAATACCCGGCCACCGAACAGCGGGGTGAGCGGCCAAGGAGTTCTGTCATAGGTTTCGGACTTGTCCGTTGTCCACCTAAGAGCGTTTCAGAAACATTGGCCTGAGGGCACAGATCAATAACGTACACGTCGTTCTCAGGGTGGCGGTTCGCGTACTCATTTGCCGCGATAAAGCAGAGAAAGCTCTTGCCGACGCCGCCTTTGTTGTTCCAGAACGAGTATGAGTTCAAAGCTGAATTCCATCGTGAGGTTTCTGAATAGTAGGGCCTGTCCGGCCCCACGTGAAGGCGTGGTGCGGCTGCTAGCTCATCGCGATGGAATGACGTCGAGCTATCCCATCGCCTGGCCTATCTTTGATGAATTGAGCAACCTTAGTGAGTGACGCAAATGTCATCATGTCACCGAGCCCGGAAGCTTAAGATTGCATCTAGCCCCCTTTTTTGCGCCGACCGCCACTTGGCCAAACACGGACCAATTATGTCTGGTTTGGGTTGGACGTTCTAACTCATCCCCGATTCCAATCCCTGGTCAACTAGGCATCACGATTCGCGCATCGAGTCCGGCGTGGTCCAGTAGCAGCGCCAGCAGATTTGCACCGTCCAGCAGTTCAAGCGGCTTGCCGGCGGCAAAGTCGAACGCGGCCTTCCCATAGCCGCTCGTCGTGACCAGGATCCCCTTGGAGGCTCCCTCGTTCTGCATGGTGCCGAAAAGGTCGCGCACCGCGCTGACGCCTACGGTGTCCTTGTAGCGCTTCGCTTGAATCACCACTTTGCCCCCAAAGATCGGGCGCGGGTCGTAGGCAACGCAATCCACTCCGCCGTCGCGCGATGCCTGCGTCTGCCGAGTCTCCAGCCCCATCTGTGTGAAGAGGTTCGTGATCAGCGATTCAAATTCGCCGGGGGTGAGATCCATCAGGTTTGCGCGCTGATCCAGCCCGGCCAGCACCTGCCCCTCGTTGATGAAACGCGGGTCAACCATGCTGAACTCGAGGATCGGGCGTACCGGTACCATCTCCGCCGGGTCCCGAGAAAATGATGCCTTGAGCGTCTGTAGAGCCGCCACGGGATCGGCCAGCAGTAAGTCGATCTCGGTGAACGCATCTAGCGTCGTGCGAACGGAAATTATGCAGCTTCGCGCGCTTCGTCCGGTACCGGGATTGATCGCCTCGACGATGCCGTTGAGCACCACCGAGTCCACGACGCCCAGATAGTCAGCGGTAAATAGACGGGAGAGCGACCGCAGAACGATCTGTGCGATGACCTGCGCGTAGAGCACCTTCCGTTCCCTTTCCGGCCGCGGTGTTTGGGTTACGGAGTCGGATCGTTTGACGTACTTGTACGCCTTGACCGCCGGGATGACGGCCTGCATCGGCGGAAGGTCGACTTCCACTACCACCTGACGCGACTCCTTCGCATAGGCGGCCTTGTAGGTCAGATCGAACCTCTCCGGGAACTTCTGCGTGGAAAGCACATGGGCATAATGACTATCGCAGAAGGTAGGTGCACCCTGGCGCAGGTATTCTTGGGCACGGAGAAGGAATTGGTTGCGCTCTTCCGCCTCCCGATGGGCTTGTTCAATCGCAGCACCGTGATCGGACCTCGCCGTTTCGAGCATCACTTGGCGCTCGCGGTTGCTCTGCTGGCATTGCCGACAGGCCTCGTCGAACCTCCCGTAAGCCTCGGCCTGTCTGCGCTCGTGCCATGTTCGGACTAGCGGGATCCAGCGGAAGATGGTCCACGGGGCTGTCAACTCAAAATCATGCAACCGTGGCTCGGCAAGCTCGGGCGGGATATGGCCCAGATCCAATGCCGGCGCAACCGGATCCTTCCTCAGCGACTCAAACGCTGGGTACCGCGGTTCCCGCAGGCCCGCACGCAACAGGCCCGCCAGCTCCCCCATCCGGTGCTCCAAAGCGTCGTTCTCGGCTATCGCTTCATACTCGCTCACGGCCCCTTCCCCCCTATCCCTGCGTCACGTGTTCGCTCAATAGACCCGAGCATACGGGATAAGCTGACCTTGCCAACTGGCCGCTCAGAGGATGGCCCGGAACGCCTGCTCGTGCGGGATCTCCTGCAGAACCCGTTCATCCCTCTCGACCGCCGTCACAGAAGCCGGCAACAACGCCGCGACGCAAAGTTTCCACAGAACCTCACGGATCCCGCAGCTTTCGCGTTTAGACACGGACGACGCCTTTACAAAATCAAGACTATGGCTGCATCCCAGAGGTCCGCTATCGGCTCGAAAAAGCGGAACATACGGCAGGCGCAGTCAGGCTACCAAGCGATGCTCATAGAGCGGACGCACGCGATCGTCGAGAATCGCATATGCCGCGGTCAGATTGCTGGGATCTGGGCTCAGCCAGGCGTCGATGTTCTCCTCCCGGATCGGAACGGGACATCGGTCGTGACCCGCTTCAACGACTTCCAATGGCGGATCGTCGGTGATCACTGCGAAGTTATAGAAGCCCGGATCGTCTCCAGCCGCCTCGACATAGGTCCACAGACAGGCCACGAAGAGATTCTCACCGGTCGACGGCGTGAATAGTATTTCCACGTTCTGCTCGCGCTCTCCTGGTACCAACGGTCGATGCTGCAAGTCGTGGAGATAGACACTCTCATAGAATCGATCGACGACCATGATCCCGTGGTTGTAGCCGAATAGCCTACAGCGATCATGAGCATCTACCCGTGAGCCTGCCGTAAATTCAGGCCCCTTCTGGCTTCCGATCTGGGAATTCCTACACTATCCCTCTGTGCACTCGATGATCGCTTTGCGCAGCTGCTCTACGTCGTACGGCTTGCTGATAAAT
>JBAPPP010000499.1:0-8079 GCA_049280175.1 Rhodanobacter sp. | reverse complement strand
GGCCTGATTGATGCTCTGCGTACGTCCGGTGCCGGCATGCTGTGGCAATTGGCACACCTGGCGCTGACACTTGTGGATATCGGATGGTTTATCGCCGGTGCCGTACTGGCCGCCATGCTCGCGCTGCGTCGCCGATCGCCCCCGCCGTAAGCATCGCGCAACGGCGCCACCCACACCGGCCCATCCGCCGGCCACGCGTCGAATCGTCGTCATGGCGGGGACCCCGGCGTGATGGCTGGACGGCTCAGGACCTGCCTAGCCAATCGGAAGTCATGCCGGCCACTTCAGCGGCGCTCAACATGCCTGTACCGATGGCGGTGTGGGCCTGTCCGCACGGCCCGTACTTCACCGCGCAAGTTACCGAGAACAAGCCGAGCGTCGGCGTGCCACTGGCGACGGCTAGATGCATCACGCCACAGTCCGCGCTGATGAACGCGTCCATGTTCGCGATCACCGAGGCGAGGCGACGCAGGTCGCGCGTGTAGTAGGACGGAAAATCGCCGCCAAGTTGAGTCTGGCCGTGTTCCGCCACCAGGTCGACGATCCGCACACCCGGCTGCAGGACGTGCAACGCATTGACAAATTCCACCCACCACTCTGCGCCGTAGCGTTTGGCGCCGGTCGCGTTGGCAAAGATGCCGACCACCGGTTGTGTCCTGGGCCGCTGCACTGACTCGCAGAGAACGGCGGCAAGTGCCTGCCGGGCCTGCTGCAGCTCATCCTCCGACAGCCGAATATTGGGTGATGGGTAGGCCCGATCGATCTCTCCGGCATAGGCGGTGCGCAACAGAAAAACGCCCCGGTGCCCAAAGTATTCGGGCCATGGCAAACGGTTCCATGCCGATTCACCGCTTCGCGATCGATCAGGGAGTCCCAGCTTGTAGCGGGCCTTGACCGTCGCCAGTAGCAACCGGCCAGATTGCGAGCCATCACAGGCATCGATGGCCAGATCGTAGGAGTTCCGCCGCAGCTGTCGCAGCAAGCCGATCGTGAAAAACAGATGCCGTGCAATTTTTTGCGGCAGGCTGAATATCTGACGAATCTGGAAGCGATTCGCAAATACGTTCTGGGCAGCAATGCCGCCGGTGACCAGGTCGATTTCAGCGCCTGGATAGAGAGCTTCCACTTCTGCCAGCAACGGACTGATCAGGATGGCGTTGCCCAGCCGATGATTGGGGCGACAGATGAGTACGCGATGGATGCCGCGTGTTGGCAGCTGACCAGGTTCGCAGAGCCCACGATTCACTACGCCGAATAGACGGCCAAAACAACGCGCAATGAAGCGGCGCCGAAAGTCATACCAAGGTCGAGGCGCTATCGGAGCCGGTAAATCGCTGAGCGCTATCGCGGCGACGTGATTGATTGAAGTATCGCCACTATCGTGAGAATGCATGGCGCAGAGTAGTCAGCACCGCTTAGTTCACCCTTATCGCTATTCTCACCTAGCCGCCCGGATGAGCTGATCGCTGGTGTCAGACCCGTCCCGTTCGCGCCCTCAAACATCGAGCGTCTTCAGCTCATTCACCAGTTGAGCTGCGGCGGCCTGACCGTCGCCGTACAGCATGCGTGTGTTGTCCGCATAGAACAGCGCGTTCTCGATGCCGGCAAAACCGGTGCCCTTGCCGCGCTTCACCACGATCACGTGTTTCGCGTTGCCGACATCCAGGATCGGCATTCCGTAAATCGGCGAGGCCGGATCGGTCTTGGCCAACGGGTTGACCACGTCGTTCGCGCCAATCACCAGTGCCACGTCGGTGACCGGAAATTCGGGGTTGATCTCGTCCATGTCGGCGATCAGATCGTAGGGCACACCCGCCTCGGCCAGCAGCACGTTCATATGACCCGGCATGCGACCGGCCACCGGATGGATCGCGAACTTCACTTTTACGCCGCGCTTGAGCAGCAACTGGGCAAATTCCCACACCTTGTGCTGCGCCTGCGCCACCGCCATGCCGTAGCCAGGCACGATCACCACGCGTTCGGCATACGCCATCATCACCGCAGCGTCGGCGGCGTCTATGGGCTTTTGCGCCCCATCGATCGTCTGCGCCTCAGCGCCGGCCGCACCGAAGCTGCCGAACAGCACGTTGCCGATCGAACGGTTCATCGCCTTGGCCATCAGCTGGGTCAGCAAGGTACCCGCCGCACCGACCACGGTACCGGCGATGATCATCGCCTCGTTGCCCAGCACAAAACCCTCCAACGCGACTGCCAGCCCGGTGAACGCGTTGTACAGCGAGATCACCACCGGCATGTCGGCGCCGCCTATCGGCAGCGTCATCATCAACCCGAACAGCAACGCCAGCGCAAAGAACAGCGCGATCAGCGGCAGGCTGGCGTAACCACTGGCCAGCATGATGCCGACCACCACCGCCGCGGCCAGCAACAACAGATTGACTGCGCGTTGAGCCGGAAATACGAAGCGCTTGTCCAGCCAGCCCTGCAATTTGGCGAACGCAATCAGCGAACCGGAGAAACTCACCGCACCGATCAGCGCACCCAGCACGCCGAGCGCCAGCTCGATCGGGCTCAGTGGCACCACGGCCGGGATCGGCTGCAACGCATTGACCGCCCAGCTCTCCGGGCGCAGTGGCGAGGTGTCCGGAATGCCCACCGGATGCAGGAGCAGCATCTTGCGCACATAGCTGATCAGCTCGACCGCGCCGATCGCCGCCGCCGCACCGCCGCCCATGCCGTTGTACAGCGCCACCATCTGCGGCATCGCGGTCATCGCCACGCGCCGGCCGGTCCACCACGCCGCACCGACACCAATCAGCACCGCGGCGACGATCAGGCCGAGGTTATGCATGTCCGGCAGGAAGAACGTGGCCAGCACCGCCAGCAACATGCCGAATCCAGCCCATATGATGCCGCCACGTGCTGTACGTGGCGAACTCATCCGTTTCAGGCCCAGGATGAACAGCAGTGCGGCGACGAAATAACAGCCCTTGATCAGCGTCGGCAACCAGACCATCACTTGCTCTCCTTGCCGCCAGCGGGCTTGCTGGACTTGAACATCTCCAGCATCCGCTCGGTGACCACGTAGCCGCCAGCAGCATTGCCGGCGCCCAGCAGCACCCCGATAAAGCCGATCGTCATCTCGAACGGGGTCTGCGCCTGACCTAGCGCGATCATCGCGCCAACCAGCACAATACCGTGGACGAAGTTGGAGCCGGACATCAACGGCGTGTGCAGGATCACCGGCACCCGCGCAATGATTTCATACCCGGTAAATGCGGCCAGCATGAAGATATACAGCGCCAGGAACCCGTCGATCATGACCCCACCCCGCCAAGACATCGTTGTCAGTGCATCATACGGGTGCCAGTCAACCCGTGCGAGCCTGCCGCGTTGAACACGGGAGTCGAACCGATGGAGCCCGAGGATGCATCACCCGACGATGCGGACGATGCGGCCATGAGCAGCGTAGCCGGCATGCTCAATGCGGAACTGCTGATCGAGAGCGCAGCTGAAACGCCAGCCACGCTGGATGCGTTCCTGTCGCAGGTGGAGCGGCGGGCGTTCCGCATGGCCGAGCTGCAGTTGCGCCACCGGGAGGACGCCATGGATGCCGTCCAGGACGCCATGCTGCGGCTGGTCAAGCACTACCGCGACAAACCCGCCGCAGAATGGCCGCCGCTGTTCTGGGGCATCCTGCGCCGTCGTGTCGTCGACCTGCAGCGCCGGCGCAAAGTTCGCTCGATCGTGGTCGGCTGGCTCGGCGGGGGCCGTGACGACGACGGCGACGAGCTACCCACGTGGGAACCCGCCGATCGCAGCCCTGGCCCGCTCGATCGACTGCAGGACAGGCAGTCGTATGCGGATATGGCAGCGGCGGTAAGGCAATTGCCGCAACGCCAGCGCGAAGCTTTCATGCTGCGCATGCTGGAGGGGCTGGACGTGGCGGAAACCGCCGACGCGATGGGTTGCTCCAAAGGCAGCGTGAAAACCCATCTGTCGCGCGCCATGCATCATTTGCGCGATCAACTGGAGGACTGGCGATGAACTCGCTCGACAAACATCTCGAACAGCGTGCTCGCGAGCTCTATCACGAGGCAAGTCAGCGGATCGACCCGGTCACCGCCGGCCGGCTGCGCGCTGCGCGCAGGCATGCGCTGGCAGCGGCGCAGGCACCAAAACAGCATGCGACCCGCTGGTTGATCCCGACCGGTGCGTTTGCGGCGATCGCACTGGCCACCTTGATGGTGTGGCAGCCCGTTCCGCACGACACGGTAACCTCGTCGAACCAGGCCATCAGCATGCCTGGATCAAACATCGACATGGATACCGAATTGCCGCCCGACGCCGACAAGACCGACCCGAACCTCTACCAGAATCTCGACTTCTATGGCTGGCTGGCCGCCAACAACAGTCCGCATGATCAGCCGGCGAAGCACTGAAACATGACCCGATCCCGTTCGTTGAGTCTGCCCTTGCTGCTCGCTGCGTTGCTTGGTGGTGCGCTCGCTGCGCCGCTGCATGCGCAGGCTGGGCCGCCGCCCGGGAGTGAGATGGTGGCGCACCCGTGGAGCAGCCTCGACCCGGCACAACGCGACGTGTTGGCACCCCTGCAGGACAAATGGGACACCCTGCCCCCGCGCCGACAGGCGATCATGTTGAAACGCGCCGAAGTCTGGACCACCCAGTCACCGGCAAAGCGCGAAGAAATCCGCGAACGCATCGCCCGCTGGCAGCAGATGACGCCGGAACAACGCCGAGTGGCGCGCGAGAACCAGGACAAGTTCCGCCAGCTGCCGCCGGCACAGCGCGAAGAGTTGCACGCCGCGTTTGAACGATTCCAGCAGCTGCCGCCGCAACAGCGCGAGCAACTGATCCGCCAATGGCAGGCGCTGCCTCCCAATCAACGCATGCAGTGGCTGAAACATTCCGGCGTCGACGTGCCACCCGCACCGCACAATCACTGATAGTCCCCGCGCACGACCTTCTCGTAGGTTGGGGTGAGCGCAGCGATGCCCAACGTCGCTGCGGGGATGCCTGAGGCACTTGTTGGGCATCGCTTCCGCTCACCCAACCTACTTGCTACACGCGTGCCTCGCCGGCGTGGCTCAGGCAGCTCTTGGCGACCAGTTCGTCGGCGAAGTCCGGCTGCAACGCACCGTCACGGATCAGCAGCTCGCAAAAGTTGTAGACATTGCGGGCATACATCTCCGACGCATGCAGCGGCGCGCCGGCAGCCAGGTTCAGCGGGCCGAGGATCGTCACGCCTGCATGCTCGATCCGCTCGCCCGGCCGGGTCAGCTCGCAGTTGCCGCCGCTCTCGGCGGCCAGGTCCACGATCAATGCGCTCGGCTTCATGCCTTCGACCATCGCCGCGGTGAGGATCTTCGGCGCCGGCCGGCCAGGTACCGCCGCCGTGGTGACAATCACATCGATCGATTTCAAATGCTCGGCCAGCGCCTGCTGCTGCGCAGCGCGCTCTTCGGCGGAAAGCTCACGCGCATAACCACCGCTGCCCGCCGCGCTGACACCCAATTCCAGAAACTTCGCGCCCAGCGATTCCACCTGCTCACGGGTTTCCGGACGCACGTCGTAACCTTCGATCTGCGCTCCGAGCCGACGCGCGGTGGCGATCGCCTGCAGGCCGGCCACGCCAGCGCCGATCACCAGTACTTTGGACGGCCGGATGGTGCCGGCGGCAGTGGTCAGCATCGGAAAGAATTTCGGCGACGCCTCGGCGGCGATCAGCATGGCGCGGTAGCCCGCCACCGCCGCCTGCGAACTCAGTACGTCCATCGCCTGGGCGCGCGTGGTTCGCGGCAGCAGCTCCAGCGAAAACGCGGTCAGTTTGTGCGCCGTGATTGCCGCGACGCGCTCGGCTGCGCCATACGGGCGCAACTGACCCACCACCACACTGCCTTCGCGCAACCCGGCAAACACCGTGTCGTCAGGCGGCAATACGCAAGCCAGCAAATCGGCCTGCGCCAGCACGCCAGCCGCATCGGCAAATTCGACTTCGGCATAGGCACTGTCCGGGAAGCCGGCGCTGCGACCCGCATCATGCTCAAGCAATACACGCAGCCCTTTGCCGCGGAACTTCTTGGCCATTTCCGGCGTGATTGCCACGCGCCGCTCCCCGGCAGCGGTTTCACGCAAAGCGGCTACGGTGATCGGCATGGTGCAATACCCCTCGTTGGTTGGAACATCTTAGCGGGACTTGGGGCTGACAGGTTTTGATCCGGCCAGGATCAAAAGAGTAAGCTGGCCCGCCGACATAGGCGGCTGGAGCTGCACGGGGTCATCGCTCAACGGCGTCTCCACCGGGGACGTCTCCACAGGAAATCCGGATGTCTTTATCCCGCAACGCTTTCGATGACTTGCTGACCTTGGCACGCAGCGCGCGCCAGCAGGCCTATGCACCGTATTCGCGCTTTCTCGTCGGTGCGGCACTGCTAACCCGCGATGGCCGTCAGTTCAGCGGCTGCAATGTGGAAAACGCGTCCTACGGGCTGTGCAATTGCGCCGAGCGCACTGCGCTGTTCAGCGCCGTAGCTGCCGGCTGCCAACCGGGTGATTTCGCGGCGCTGGCGGTGATTGGCGACACCCCCGACCCGATCAGCCCCTGTGGCGCCTGCCGCCAGGTGATGTCGGAACTGTGCGATGACGCTATGCCCGTGCTGCTGAGCAATCTGCACGGCGATCTGCAGGAGACCACGGTCGCGGCCTTGCTGCCGGGCTCGTTCAAGCTGCCCCTGCCGGTGACGTGAAGGTTCGCGCGCTGGCGGAGTGCCAGTTAGCATGGGCATCCCTGCACCGCTGAGTTCACCCATGTCCGCCGCCCTTTCCCTGCTTCAGCAACGCCATTCCGCCCCTTCGCGCCAGCTCGGCGAACCGGCGCCGGATGAAGCCACGCTGCGGGCACTGCTCGAAGCGGCGATCCGCGTGCCCGACCACGGCAAGCTGGTGCCATTCCGGTTGATCCGCCTGCACGGCGACGCGAAGTTGCGTTTTGGCGAGCAGTTGAGCGCGATCGCCATCCGCAACAATCCCGAACTATCCGACGCCAAATACGAGAAGGAGCGGTTGCGCTACACCTTCGCGCCGCTGGTCATGGTCGTCGTTGCCTGCCTGAATGACGACACCAAGATTCCCGAAATCGAGCAGAAGCTCTGCGCCGGCAACGTGGCTTACAACCTTTTACTGGGTGCATACGCGCTGGGGTTTGGCGCGCAATGGCTGACCGGCTGGGCCGCGTACAACCGCGAAGTGGCATCCATCCTCAAGCTCGCCGAACACGAACATGTGATCGGCTTCGTCCACATGGGCACTCCGCAAATCGACGTGCCCGATCGCGATCGTCCGGCCCTGGCCGACGTGTTCAGCACATGGACGTCGTGAGCGCGCCGCCCAGCGGATCCGCGAACCTGCCGCCGGCCGTCCATCTGGTCGATGGCAGCCTGTATGTGTTTCGCGCATGGCATTCGATGCCGAACGAGTTTTTCGATGCCGAGGGCCATCCGGTCAACGCCGTGCATGGCTATACCCGTTTTCTGTGCGAGCTGCTGGAACGCGCCAAGCCCGAGCACATCGCGGTCGCGTTCGACGCCTCGCTGACCAGCTCGTTCCGCAACGCGATCTATCCGGCTTACAAGGCCAATCGCGAGTTGCCGCCACCGGACCTGGAGCGACAGTTCGTGCAATGTCGCGCGATCACCGAGGCGCTCGGCATCCAGGTGATGATCGACCACAGCTTCGAAGCCGATGATCTGATCGGCAGCACGGTGTGGAATCTACGCGCGCTGGGTTGGCGCAGCGTGATCGTCTCCGCCGACAAGGACTTCGGCCAGCTGCTCGGCGAGCACGACGAACAATGGGACTACGCCCGCAGCACCCGCTGGGGGCCAGCCGGCGTCCACGAAAAGCTGGGAGTACACCCGCATCAGGTCGCCGACTACCTCGCGCTGTGCGGTGACGCGGTGGACAACATCCCCGGCGTACCCGGCGTCGGCGCAAAAACCGCCGCGGCACTGCTCACCCATTTCGGCAGCCAGGACATCCTGCTCGACCGCATCGACGAAGTCGCCTTCCTGCGGCTTCGCGGCGCCGCCAGCTGTGCCGCGA
>JBAPPP010000498.1:0-3454 GCA_049280175.1 Rhodanobacter sp. | reverse complement strand
GGGCAATGTCGAGAGACGTGAGCCCGTTGGTGACATTCACTTGGTTTTTGGAGCGTACTATCGGGTTCCCATTGGCTTGATCATGCGTGGGAGGACCCATGAAAGCTCATGCGCCGCTCATTTCATTTGTTGCGATCCTGAGTTTGTCGGCTTGCAATAGCCCACTACCGAAACCACCGGCCGTCGCGCCACCACCCTCGCCGCCCGAACCGGCCCCCACCAACGACAGCCCGCCCGCCACCGTCCAAGCGGCCGTCGAGGCCGTGAAGAAGCAACTGCTCGCCGTGCGCTATACGCTGGGCGACGAAGTACAGACCAAGACGCCCGTGGCCACACATCCCGTCTGGTGCGGGGAACTGGATCAATCAGGGGAGTTCTGGGTAAACCGGATGGTGTTTTCGAACATGACGGTCACCCTGAGTTTGCAAACGATGTCGAAGGTCGACGACAAGGCAAATCTTGGCGTTGACCTCACGGTCTGGAATCTCGGCGCGAGCGAGGCCAGTTCGAATTCAAACGCGCAGACGGTGACCTATCTATTCAAGCCCGAGTTCACCGCAGAGTATCCCGATCAATTGCGGGATGACCTGGCGCCGGCGAAATTGGCGATTGCCCATCGCCTCGCGGGTGACCAGAGCCCTGATGTGGCCGCCTTGCCCCCTGGCTATGAGCTGGCGAACGCCGTCGACAAGGCGGTGTTTGGACTGCTGGATACCGACCATAGTCAATCACCATGCCTGACGCCGAAGAAGCTGGGTGTGGCTTTGGCCATCCAGGTCGAATCCGACACATCGGCGACAGGGGGAGCCACGATTCAGGTGATCAAGGCGAGCGACGCCGCGACCTGGACCAATCAACAGAACAATACGATTCGAATCGAATTCGATGACGAGGGAGGCAACACAGCGCAAATTGCCGCTAAACCAGTCCCCGTTAAACATCACAAGGGAAAGCCCGCCAATACGCCGGCAAACGCTGGTCAAAGTACCCCGCCGGCACCGAAGCCAAAGAGCGAATAGGGGCGGGCGTTCTCGGCGCTCTTGCGATCTTATGATCGTCTGCCGTCAGCCGAAGGCGATTCTTGAGGCCGCTGACATTCAACGAATGTCAGCGGTTGCTGACCCCATGCGGCACATGCCCGGTCGCCACGTGTTTGCGCGCTGACTCCACGTTTGCCGGTGAATCATCGAAGAAGATATCGGCGCCGAACGCGTCCAGGAATGGACCCTTGTCGCGCCCGCCTAGGAACAGCGCTTCGTCGATGCGCACGCCCCAGCGACGTAGTGTGAGGATGACGCGTTTGTGCGCGGGCGCCGAGCGGGCGGTGACCAGTGCGGTACGGATCGGCGAGTCTTCGGCCGGGAATGCGGTTTGCAGGCGATGCAGTGCGGTGAGGAAGCCGCGGAAGGGGCCGACTGACAGAGGCTCGGCGGCGTGTTCGGTTTCGCTGCGATGGAACGCTTCCAGGCCTTCCTCGCGCGATACACGCTCGCCCTCATCGCCAAAGATCACCGCGTCGCCGTCGAACGCTATGCGCAGCTGTTCGCTGGCACGCGCTGGAGCAGTGCTCGGCAGGATGGTGGCAGCAGCGACGCCAGCGGCCAGCGCGCGACCGACGTCCTCGGCGTTGGCCGAGAGGAACAGGTCGGCCTTGAACGGCGCGATGTAGTCGGACGTCGGCGCGCCGCTGGTGAATGCCGCGCGGCTGATTTCCAGTCCGTAGTGCTGGATCGCGTTGAAAATGCGCAGGCCTGTATCGCCGGAGTTGCGTGAGAGCAGGATCACCTCGACCGGCGGCACGTCGCCGGCCAGCTTGTTCAAGCCCAGCAGCTTCTGCACCAGCGGAAACGCGACACCGGGCTTGAGAATCTCGTTCTCGTGGTCGATCTGGAAGCTTCGATAGGCATCCAGCCCATCGCGCTCGAACAACGCGTGGCTGTCACCCAGGTCGAACAGTGCGCGCGAGGAGATCGCCACCACCAGGCGGTTGTCGCTGGCGGCAGTGGGATCATCGGCATCGGTGCGTGAATGGATCATGGACACACGTAGTTGAAGGTGGTGGTGTCGAATCTAGCAAAGGAAGTATGACTGGCGACGGGTTTCCGCAGGAAACAGGATACTGCCACCCCTTCGCGCTCAGCTCGCGCTCCGGCTCGTCACCCTTCCCTCTCCGTTCGCCCTGAGCGTAGCGCAGCGAAGTCGAAGGGGCACTCCGTCGCGGCGCACCCTTCGACTCCAGCCCTACGGGCCTACGCTCAGGGCGAACGGTTTGGCGGTCAGGCGGTTTGGCGGTTTGGATGAAACTTCATCAATCCGCCGCAAATTGCTCATCAAGAATGCGCTGTTCAAGATTGTGCTCCGGATCGAACAGCAGCCGCACGCCCTGCCCGCCGGACTGCCGGATCGACACCGTGCGCACGTCGCGCACTTCATGGAAGTCGGCGGTGGCGCTGACCGGGCGCTTGCCCGGGTCGAGCACGCGCAGGATCACCTCGGTGCGATGCGGCAGGATCGCGCCACGCCAGCGGCGCGGCCGGAACGGGCTGATCGGAGTGAGCGCCAGCACGTTCGCATCCAGCGGCAGGATCGGCCCGTGCGCAGACAGGTTGTAAGCAGTGGAACCGGCCGGCGTACAAACCAGGATGCCGTCGCAAACCAGCGCCACCAGTTTTACCTCGCCGTTGAGCTGCACTTCCAGATGCGCGGCCTGGTTGCTCTGGCGCAGCAGCGATACCTCGTTAAAGGCAAGCGCGGTGTGCTCCTCGCCCGCAGCATCGGTGACCTGCATCTGTAGCGGAAACAACGAGGCGAGATGGGCGCGCTCGATCCGCTCCGGCAACTCGTCGACCCGGTGCTTGTTCATCAGGAAACCTACACGGCCCAGCTTCATGCCGTACACCGGGACTTCCAGCGCACGATGCACGTGCAGGGTACGCAGCATGAAGCCGTCACCACCCAACGCCACGATCAGCTCGGCCTGTTCAGGCGGGACATCGCCGTAACGATCCACCAGTTTGCGCCGCGCTTGCTGGGCGACGCTGGTATCGCTGGCGACGAAAGCAAAGCGCATGCAGGCATATCCGAGAAGGCGTTGAACGCGAGATTACGACAGCAGCGCTCAATATGCTTGCGTGCTGATTGCCAGAACCGCGAGACGATTGTTTGCAGTGAGGTCGCGCCCGCCCATCCTCCTCCTGCAGCCGGAGGAAGTTCCTTCTTTGGGGCGCGCAAGGTGAGGAGCGAAAGCTCGCGACGAACCCGCTCCCTGTCTGCAGGGTTAGGGATGCCGATCACCCGTGCGAGTGCGTATCACCTGCCTCAGCGCGCTGACGAAGGGTGGGCGTGTGATCCTGAGGAGTTGCGACTGGCGAACTCGCGGATGATGTTGGGCATCGCTTCGCTCACCCCAACCTACGCCGAGCGCTCTGGTAGGTTGGGGTGAGCGAAGCGATGC
>JBAPPP010000497.1:0-7648 GCA_049280175.1 Rhodanobacter sp. | reverse complement strand
CCTTCGACTCCGCTTCGCTACGCTCAGGGCGAACGGTTCATACGTAATATTTGTGGGCCAGTTTGCGGGATGGATCAATAAGCGAAAAGCCGCGGCAGAAATCCGGGTGCCATAAACGAAAATGGCGGCCACTGGCCGCCATTTTCGAGTATCACTAACTCATCCTACCTGCAGCTTCAGGCCTTCGCGGCCGGACGCTGGTTCGAGCGACGCTTGTGATTGCCGGCGGCGTGATCGCCGCGGCCTGCGGGCGCAAAACCATTCGGCCGGGCCGACGTCGAGGTCTTGCCCTGACGTGGCTGACGCTGCGGTGCACGCTGCTGCGGGCGCTGCACCGGACGCGGTGCGCCAGCATCCAGACGCAGCGGCGCCGATGGCTCGTAGCCGGCTACGTTGTTGAGGGCGATATCCTGGCTGAGCAGCTTGCGGATGTCGCGCAGCAGACCGGATTCGTCATGGCTGACCAGCGAAACCGCCAGACCTTCGGTGCCGGCACGACCGGTACGGCCGATGCGGTGCACGTAGTCTTCGGCAACCATCGGCAGATCGAAGTTGATGACGATCGGCAGCTGCTCGATATCGATGCCACGGGCGGCGATGTCGGTAGCAACCAGTACGGTCACGCGGCCGCTCTTGAAGTCGCTCAGTGCGCGGGTACGGGCGTTCTGGCTCTTGTTGCCGTGGATAGCCGCGGTGCGCAGGCCGGACGCGTTAAGGAACGTCACCAGCTTGTCGGCGCCGTGCTTGGTGCGGCTGAACACCAGCGTCTGGCGGCGGCTGTCGACCGACAGCAGATGCAGCAGCAGATCGCGCTTGCGCGACGCATCGACCGGGTGCACCTGATGGCTGACCAGGGTCGCCACGGTGTTCGGCGTGCTCACCGAAATCTCGCGCGGGTTATGCATGAACTCCATCGCCAGCGTCTTGATCGCTGGTGCGAAGGTGGCCGAGAACAGCAGCGTCTGGCGCTTCTTCGGCAGCGCGACAAGGATGCGCTTCAGCGCCGGCAGGAAGCCCATGTCGAGCATGCGGTCGGCTTCGTCCAGGATCAGCGTTTCCACGCCGGACAGATCCAGCGTGCGCTGCTGCATGTGATCCATCAGGCGGCCGGGTGTGGCGATGACGACATCAACGCCGCGACGCAGCGCGTTGATCTGCGGGCCCATGCTGACGCCGCCGAAGATCGTGGTGGCGCTGACCTGCATATGCTTGCCGTAGTCGCGCAGGTTTTCATGTACCTGGGCAGCGAGTTCACGGGTCGGGGTAAGTATCAGCGCGCGCGGGCGGCGCGTCATGGTCTGGCCGCTGGTCGACAGTTTCTGCAACAGCGGCAGCGCGAACGCGGCGGTCTTGCCGGTGCCGGTCTGGGCGGCAGCGAGCAGGTCGTGACCTTCCAGCGCCGGAGGAATCGCGGCAGCCTGGATCGGGGTGGCCTGGGTGTAGCCGTAATCGGCAAGCGCACGCAACAACGCGGGCGCAAGGCCCAGCGAATCGAAAGACATGTAACACTCCTGAGCAACCCGGAGTGTTCATACCGTGTTGCAAACTAAGGGGAAGGGGCGACGGTTGTCGCAGCAGTCAGAGCGACTGCGCCGACAAGTATAGCGGGTCAATGGCTGTCGCGTCTGGTTTTTGCTGTGACCAAACTGAACGGAGGCGCTTTTGGTCTCCGCTGGGGCGCCTGATGGCGCCATCGCGGCACGACCAGCTGGCTGCAACTTCCCGTCGGCGTGCGCACCGCCGACGTTGCGCGTTTTGCCCTTGTCATGCATACGATAGCCGCAACCTGCCGATCCGATCCAAGGAAAGCCTGATGCCGCTGTTTGCACCTTTGCGAGAACTCAACGTCACCCAGCGACATACGGTGCTGGCAAGTTTTCTCGGCTGGACGCTGGACGCCTTCGATTACTTTCTGCTGACGTTCGTGATTGTGGCGGTCGCGAAAGAGTTCGGGGTGGGCAAGGCCGAAGTCACTTATGCACTGTTCCTGACGCTCGCCGCACGACCGCTGGGGGCCCTCCTGTTCGGCCGGCTGGCCGATCGCTTTGGGCGACGCCCGATCCTGATGCTCGATGTGATCCTGTTTTCGGTATTTGAACTGGCCACCGCCGTCGCTCCATCGCTGACGGCCTTGCTGGTGCTGCGATTCCTGTTCGGCATAGCGATGGGCGGTGAGTGGGGCATCGGTGCGTCGCTGGCGATGGAGTCGATTCCACCCAAGGCGCGCGGGATCATTTCCGGGCTGTTGCAGAGCGGCTACCCGTGCGGTTTTTTCCTCGCGGCGCTGGCGAACTGGCTGCTGGTCGACCACATCGGCTGGCGCGGGTTGTTCGTGGTCGGTGCCGTGCCTGCTCTGCTCGTGCTGTATATCCGGCGCAAAGTGCCGGAGTCGACGGTGTGGCAGGAGCAGCAGCGCACGCAGCCCCGGCGCAGCCTGCGGGAGTCGATGCGCGGGCAGTGGAAGCTCGCCTTTTACCTGATGATCCTGATGGCTGCGTTCAACATGTTCAGCCATGGTTCGCAGGACATGTATCCGACCTTCCTACAGGTGAATCTGCACATTCCGGCAGGCTCCGCGACTGCCTTCATGCTGGCCGCTCTGCTGAATCTTGGCGCGCTGGCAGGTGGCCTGTACTTCGGTTCGCTGTCCGAACGCATTGGTCGGCGCAAGGCGATCATCATCGCCGCGTTGCTGGCGATTCCGGTGATCCCGTTGTGGATGTACGGCGGCTCGTTGCTGCTGCTGGGGTTGGGCGCGTTCCTGATCCAGGTGATGGTGCAGGGCGCCTGGGGCGTGGTCCCGACCCATCTCAATGAGCTGTCGCCGGATCACTTGCGCGGCACCCTGCCGGGTTTTGCCTATCAGATGGGCAACCTGCTGGCGGCAATCACCGCCACGGCGCAGACCTGGATCGCGCAGCGTCACGGCGGCGATTTCGCGTGGTCGATGTCGCTGTGGATCGGCGCGGTGGCCGTGTTGCTGGCGCTGCTCACCTGGCTGGGTCCGGAAGCGCGCGGGGTGGGTTTCGGCAACGCGAAGCGCTCATCCTGACCCCGGGCAGCCGTGTTAATGCCGGGCTCCCGCCCGGGGTGCTGTTAGAATCCCCGGTTTGATCCCATCGACGAGACAGGCAATGAAGGCTGGCAAAGACAAGGTCATCGCGATCCACTACACACTGACAGTGGATGGCGAAAAGGTTGAGAGTTCGCACGATCGCAACGAGCAGCTGTGGATCCTGCTTGGCCACGGCCAGCTGATTCCGGGCCTGGAAAAGGCGCTCGAGGGCCGTGAGGCCGGCGATACGTTGCAAGTGGATGTGCCGGCAGCCGAGGGCTACGGCGAACGCCAGGAAGGTCAGATCCAGCGCGTGTCGAAGAAGTATTTCCCGCAGGCAAATCGCCTCAAGCCGGGCATGGCGACCGCACTGCAGCTGAAGGAAGGCGGTCAGCGTGCAGTGACCGTGCACAAGATCGGGATGAGCACGATCGACGTGGACCTGAATCATCCGATGGCTGGCAAGGCGCTGCATTTCGACGTGAGCGTCGGCGAAGTGCGCGATGCCACCGAGGAAGAAATCCAGCACCACCACGCGCATGCGCCGGGCGCCGACGCGCACTGATCAGAGCTCCGCTCTTATCAAGTAAAAACGAACGGCGCCCCTTGGCGCCGTTCTTCGTTTGCCCCCTCTCCCTTCGGGAGAGGGTTGGGGTGAGGGTTCACGCCGCCAAGAACTCTATCCGCCACAAAACCAGGGCGCCGTTCTTCGTTTGCCCCCTTTCCCTTCGGGAGAGGGTTGGGGTGAGGGTTCACGCCGCCAAGAATCCGATCCGATCGGATCCATGCAGAGCGGCACCCATCAATTCAGCAACCGCTTCCCATACTCAAAGTGATCCCGCCAGTACGGCCCGTCGATATCGTCCAGTCGCACGGTGCCGCCACTGTTCGGTGCATGCACGAAGCGGCCCTTGCCCACATACACGCCGACATGGCTGACACCGCCGCCGCTGCCGAAGAACACCAGGTCACCGCTGGCCAGGTCGGTCATCCTGGCGACTTTCAGCCCACTCATGGCTGCCATCTCGCGTGAGCTGTGGGGCAGCTGCATGTAAGCGGCATGGCGATAGACGTAACCCACCAGGCCGCTGCAATCAAAGCCGCCTTCCGGCGTATTGCCGCCCCAATGGTAGGGCGTGCCGACCAGTGCCATGGCACGGAACAGCACATCGTTCGCGGTGCCAGTGCTCGCTGCGGAAGGCGCCCGCGCCGGCTCATCAGCCAGTGCGGAATGCGAATCCTTGAAGGTCGGCTCGCGCCGATGCGGGCTGCTGGCGCAAGCGGCCAGGAGCAGCAGGATGGTCGCCAGCAGCACCTGACGCGTCGTGCGCCGCGGCGGGGACATGGACGCGAAGCTGGCAATCGGATCCATGCGCATGGAACAACCTCAGCGTGATTGGCGCTGAGGTTATCAAATCAATCACTTGGAAGGAAGTTCTCAGGAACTGGATGAGCCGTGCGGTAAAGGCGATGGCACAGATGGCACAGGCGGTACAGGCGCTCCGCCGGACGGTTTGTCGAGGCTGAACACGATCGGCACTCGCGCGTAACTCTCGATCGGTTTGCCGTTTTTCGTGGCGGGGTTGAAGTGCCACTGCATGGCTACGTCGGTGGCAGCCTTGATCAGACTGGGCGCTGCGTGGGTGGCGGGATTAACGCGAAATTTTCTCGGCATGCCTTGGGTATCCACCAGGACCTCCAGAATGACGATGCCCTGCTGCTTGTTCTTGATCGCGTCCTGAGGGTATTGCGGCTGTATCGTCGAGTTAAAGCTGAGATCGGTGGAGGCAGGCTGATTGGCTTGTGTGGGCAACGCGGCTTGCGCCACGAACGCGGCGCCAGCCATCAGTGCCGTCAAACTGATAAAACCGAGGTGGCGGCGCAAGGTGCCGGGACGATGACGTTGGATCATGCTCAGTCGCTCCTTCAGTTGTGGCTCGGTGAGCCAGGGGATAAGCGCCGGCGTGACATCCATGCCGACGCTGTGTAGCAGGGTGTGCGCGTACTTCGTCTCGTCCTGTGGCGATTGGCGCAGCACGCGTTCGTCGCAGGCCAGTTCCTGATCCAGCCGCAGCCGCGGCCGCGCTAGCCAGGCCAGCGGGTGGAACCACAGCAGCGCGAACACAAGTTCCGCCAGCAAACTCCAAAAAGCATCGCCACGACGTAGATGGACGCACTCGTGCTGCAGCACCAGCCGTCGCTCGTCGGTATCGAAATGTTCGAGAAAATCTGCCGGTATCAGCAGCAGGCTGCGGGGTGCCCACAACACGGCCGGTCCGGCGGGATGCAGCCGCAGGCGGCTCGGGTCCAAGCCCCCCAGATCCGCCTGCAGGACCTGCCACATGGCTGGCGGCAAGCGACGGCTTTGCCGCAATAGCAGGCCGTAATGCAGCGCCAGGCGCAGCAGACAGAAAAGCGTGCCAGCCAGCCACAGCAGCAGCGGCCACCGTGTCGTCCATGCGCTGGGCCCGACATGTGCGATAAGTGCCGGTGCTGTCGGCAAGACCAGCAGTGTCGGCGTGACAATCCATGCCGATGGCAACGTCGGCAACCACGGCAGCACGGCCAGCAACAGCGGCAGCAACCACAAAGTGAACGCCGGTCCGGCGCCAAACCATAGTCGCGCAGGCTTGCGTATGGCCAATACCAGCGCCAAACCGAAGGTGACGTACAGCAGCATGCCGACCATGCTCAGCGCCCCTTCTTTTCGATCGTATCAATCAGCTTGCGCAATTCGGCGACTTCCCTGGCCGAAAGCTTTTCGTGCTGGCTGAAATGTGCCAGTAGCGGCGCTACCTTGCCGCCGAATACCCGGTCCAGCAGGCTGCGGCTTTCCTGTCGCTGCCAGTCCTCACGCCGAAGCAGCGGCGAATACAGATAACGCCGGCCGTCTTTCTGCGCATTGACTGCACCCTTGCCGAGCAGTCGATTGAGTAGGGTCTTGATAGTTTTCTCGTGCCAACCGGTGGGTTCCAGCAAAGCGGCGACGATGTCTTCGGACGTCCGCGGCGCCTGTTGCCACAGCACCTCCATCACCCGGCTTTCGGCATCGCTGATCGGTGTAGTTGGCTGAGGCATCTGACCTGCTCCCGATAGGATTACACGTGTAGTCTTATTGACAGATTACATGTGTAATTCTCAATTCGCAAGGCCGCCGTGGGAATGTGCGAGTGCCTCGGGGTATCTCTTGTTTCAGCCCCGCTAGAATGGGCGGATGGATGCCTCAAACAGCGATATCTTGATTCTTGGCGGCGGCGTGGTTGGTCTCAGCTGCGCGCTCTATTTGCTCAAGGCGGGTGCCAGCGTGCGGGTGCTGGAGCAGGGCACGCCCGGCTGCGGCAGCTCGCACGGCAACTGCGGCACGATCACTCCCAGTCATGCACCACCGCTGGCGATGCCGGGAATGATCGGTGTGGCCTTGCGCTCGATGCTCACGGCGGACGCGCCGCTGTATCTCAATCCCCGTCCCGACGGGCCGCGGCTGCGCTGGTTGCTGGGTTTTGCGCGGCATTGCAATTGGCGTGATTTCGATCGTGCCACTGTGGCGCGTTCGGCCATCCTGTCACGCTCGCGCCAGTTGCTGGGTGACCTGATACGCGATGACACGCTAGATTGTGAATTCACCGAAGAAGGCCAGCTGTACGTCTATCGCACCGCGAAAAAGCAAGCGGACGATGAGCGTCATCATGCCGCCGTGCTGGATCGCCTTGGCATCGAAGTGCAACGCCTGCGTGGCGACGACGTCGAAGCGATGGAGCCGGCACTGAAGCCCGGCGTAGTCGGCGGCCTGTTTCATCCCGGCGACGCACGGCTGCGGCCGGATCGTTACGTGGCCGAACTGGCGCGACGCGTGCGCGAGCTGGGCGGTGTGATCGAGACGGGCGCGCGCATTGAAAACTTCACCACGGACAACGGCCGCATCAGCCAGGTGCACAGCAGTCGCGGCACATTCCAGGGAGATCGCGTGGTGCTGGCGCTAGGTGCGTGGTCGCCGCTGCTCGGAAAAGCGCTGGGCTTGCGCCTGCCGATGCAGCCAGGCAAAGGCTATTCGCTGACTTACAGCCGCCCCGCGCGCGCGCCGAAGCACGCGCTGGTGTTGCGTGAGGCGGCCGTCTGCGTCACCACGTGGGACAGCGGCTATCGACTGGGCAGCACCATGGAGTTTTCCGGTTATGCCGAGGGCCTCAATCGGACCCGGATCGATGCGTTGCGGCGCGGTGCGGCCGACGGCCTGCACGAGCCGGAAGGTCCCCAGTTGCAGGAGGAATGGTGGGGCTGGCGGCCGATGAGCGTGGATGAAGTGCCGATCATCGGGCCGAGCACACGCTGGTCGAACCTGTTGCTGGCGACGGCGCACGGCATGCTCGGCGTCAGCATGTCGGCGGCCACGGGCGAACTGATCGCGTCGATGCTGGGCGGCCCCGTATCGCCGGTCGATGCGGCACCGTTCGCGCCGGCGCGCTTTGGCTTGTAGAGCGCATCTTGCAGGCGTCGGTGCGTAGGTTGGCTTGGCGGCAAAGTCAGCGCGTTGCTGCTAGCTTCGTAATGAATGACCGAGGGTGCAGCAATGACCGCAAGCCATGACCTGATCGT
>JBAPPP010000496.1:0-1598 GCA_049280175.1 Rhodanobacter sp. | reverse complement strand
GCAGCGGGGTTTTTCTTGGGTGCCGTGGCTCAGGCAAGCTGACCATGGCAATGTTTGTACTTCTTCCCCGAACCGCAGGGGCAGGGGTCGTTGCGGCCGGCTTTGGGGGCGTCGCCCTGCGCCCTTGGGGCGATGCCCGTCGCGGCACCTGAAGGCTCCACAGACGCCGTGGCAAACGCGTCCACCGGTGCACCACCGCCGGTCGCCAGCATCTGCTTCTGCAGGCGCTCCGCCATGCGCTGCTGTTCGGCTTCCATCGCAGCGACTTCCTCTTCGCTACGAATGCGGATCCGCGCCAGCATCTGCACCACTTCGGTCTTGATCCGCTCGAGCATTTCGGAAAACAGCTTGAACGACTCGCGCTTGAAGGCCTGCTTCGGATCCTGTTGCGCATAACCGACCAGGTAGATGCCCTGGCGCAGGTAATCCATGTTGGACAGGTGATCTTTCCAGGCGTTGTCCACCACCGTCAGCATGATGTGCTTTTCGAGCTGACGCATGGTTTCGGAGCCGATCTGAGCCTCCTTCGCCTGGAACATCTCGTTCACCGCGCCGCGCGCATGCGTGAGGATCCCGCCGGCATCGACCTCGTGCTGCTGCTCGACCCACTGCTTGAGTTCCAGCGACAGACCAAACTCGCTTTCCAGCTCGCGATCGAGGCCAGCGAGGTCCCACTGTTCGTCGATGCTCTCCGGCGGCACGTGCGCCAACACCATCGACTGCACCACATCCTCGCGAATGTCGGCGACAGTGGCGGAGACATCCTCGCCCTCGAGCAATTCGTCACGCTGGCGATAGATCACCTTGCGCTGGTCATTCGCCACGTCATCGAATTCCAGCAGGTGTTTACGGATATCGAAGTTGTGCTGCTCGACCTTGCGCTGCGCCTTCTCGATCTGCCGGCTGATCATGCGATCTTCCAGCGCGTCGTCGTCCTTCATGCCGAAGCGCTTCATCCAGCGGACCAGACCTTCGCCACCGAAGATACGCAGCAGGTTGTCTTCCAGCGACAGATAGAAGCGCGAGGAGCCGGGATCGCCCTGACGGCCCGAACGACCGCGCAGCTGATTGTCGATACGCCGCGACTCGTGCCGCTCGGTGCCGATGATGTGCAAACCACCGGCCGCCAGCACCTGCTCATGCAGCTTTTTCCACTCCGCCTTGACGCGCTGGCGATCGATCTCGCTGGCGTCGGCCGGCAGTGCCGCCATGGCCGCCTCCAGGCTGCCGCCAAGCACGATGTCGGTACCGCGGCCGGCCATGTTGGTGGCAATCGTCACCTGACCCGGCGCACCGGCCTGCGCCACGATATGCGCCTCGCGCTCGTGCTGCTTCGCGTTGAGCACTTCGTGTACGACCTTCGCCTTGGTCAGCATGCCCGACAACAACTCGGACACCTCGATCGAGGTGGTGCCGACCAGCACCGGCTGACCGCGCTTGTGGCAGTCCTTGATATCCTCGATCACCGAGCGGTATTTCGGATCCTGCGCCAGGAAGATCATGTCCGAGTTGTCCTTGCGGATCATCGGCATGTGGGTGGGGATCACCACCACTTCCAGGCCGTAGATGCTCTGGAACTCGAACGCCTCGGTGTCGGC
>JBAPPP010000495.1:0-4088 GCA_049280175.1 Rhodanobacter sp. | reverse complement strand
CAATGATGGCTCAGTTCTGGGCGAAGGGATTTCGCCCGGACATCATGCGTCGAGGCTTGTGTTTCGCGTTGTTCTGGCACGCGCTCGACATCATCTGGGTAGGGATTTTCACTAACGTTTATCTTCTTGGGACCAGTCCATGAGCGAGTACGAGACTGAATCCGGATTGGGCGACGACTCCGCCCCTGGCGATCAGGAGCCGGGCACGCATAGTGTGTCGGAGGGTGTTCGCAACTATCTCATCGGCGTGGCGCTTGCTGCTGGGCTCACGGCAGGATCATTCTGGGTTGCCAGCGGTACGAGCCTCATCTACGTACCCGGCGTACCGATGGCACTGGCCGCGCTGGCGATCGCACAGATGGGAGTGCATCTCGCTTTTTTCCTGCATATCACGACCGGTCCGGATAACGCCAACAATGCCCTGGCGCTTGCGTTTGGCTTCCTGATCGTCGCGATCGTCATCGCTGGATCGCTTTGGATCATGTACCACCTCAATATCAACATGATGGCCCCGAGCTCCATGATGGACGTCCACACACAGCCGTGAGCGGCAGACAAGTCCGTCTTGCGGCCACTATTCCTTCCGGGCACATATTAACGGCCGCAAGCGCATCCAGATCGGCGTGAAGTCAGACCTGCCGAGAGCTGAGGCCACGAAGGCCATGGCGCTGGGAATGAAGCTCGCTGCACTTCTGCTAATATGGTCCGGCTTAAGGTGACTGCTGGCATGGGCCAGCAGTTGAAACGTGAATCCGGTGCGATGCCATGGCTTGCCAATGCATCTATTCCGGAGCTGCCCCCGCAACGGTAAGTGAGTTGCGACCCGCAAGGGTCGCCGGTTCGACATCAAGCCACTGTGCTTCATGCATGGGAAGGCGTCGCCCCGGAAGACACGAAGTCTTCAACCACGAGTCCGGAGACCGGCCTTAAGCGTTAACTCCGGCTTACTCGCGGTGGGGCGAGGCTTGAGAGCGCAGGGTGCGGGTCACGCGTCCGTCGTGCTTTTCATGTCCCTCTCTTTCCGCAGTCGCCGGCATATTTATCTATGCCGTACGGGGCCGTGCGGCAAGGGACTCTCCACATGAAGCACCACACAACTTTGAAACACCGCTCGCTCACTGCTGCACTGTTGGGCCTGCTTGCGCCCGCTGCCTTTGCACAAACCGACACGCAGGGCAGCACCTTGCCCACCGTGGTCGTCACCGCGACGCGTACGGCCGAGACGGTGAACGACACGCTGTCGTCAGTCACGGTCATCACGCACGAGGACATCGAGCGCCTGCAGCCAACTTCGCTGGTGGATTTGCTCACCGGCCTGCCTGGCGTGTCGATCTCCCAGCTGGGCGGTATCGGCCAGCCGGTTTCGCTGTTTCTGCGCGGCACCAGTTCCAACCATACGCTGGTGCTGATCGATGGCATCCGCATCGGGAGTGTGTCGACGGGCACACCGGCGCTGGAGCAGATTCCGGTGAACGCGATCGATCACATCGAGATCGTGCGCGGTCCACGATCGAGCCTGTACGGTTCGGATGCGCTGGGTGGTGTCATCCAGATCTTCACCCGGCACGGCTCAGACAGCGGCAACATCGTGCCGTCGGTGAGCGTGACGACCGGTAGTCATGGCTTCATCAATAGTCAGGCGGGCGTATCCGGTGGAGACGGCCACTACTGGTTCAACGCCACCCTCGGTGGCGAATACACCAGCGGCACTCCGGCTTGTCGGATAGGAGCCGCGGAACTGGGTGTGGCCTGTTTCGCGGATGACCCGCGCAACGATCCGTACCGCAACTACAACGGACTGGCCAACTTCGGCTACCGTTGGGATAACGGCACGGAACTGGCCTTCAACTGGCTGCGCAGCAAGGGCGACAACTTTTACGCGGGTAGCCCTTTCGGCGGCAACAACAACGAACAAGAGCAATACGCCACCGGCACGCGCCTGAGTTTCAACCCGCTGGATATCTGGAAGGTCACGCTGAGCGCAGGCCAGACGCGCGATGACTCTTCCACGTTCTTCCAGGGAAATTATTTCGGCGAGTATTTCCCGCGCACGCCGACAGGTTATTTCGATTCACGTCAGAACCAGGCATCGTGGCAGAACGACTTCACACTGGCCCCCGGTCAGGTGGTTAGTGCGGGAGTGGACTACCTGCAGCAGCACATCGCCAGCGACACTGATTTCATCAGCAACACGCGCGGCGACACCGGTACCTTCGTGCAGTATCAGGGCACCTTCGGCCAGAACGAAGTACAGGTATCCGGGCGCCACGACAACGACACCGAATACGGTTCCCACAACACCGGCGCGGTGGCCTGGGGCTATCACTTCGATCACGGTCTCGTGTTGTCGGCCAGCTATGGCAGCGCGTTCCATGCGCCGACGTTCGACGATCTGTACTATCCGCCGTTCGACGGCACACCGACCGCCAACCCCAACCTGAAGCCGGAAAGTTCGGACACAGCCGAACTCGGTCTCACCCAGCAGCTCGACAACTGGCATTGGGGTCTGAATGTCTACCAGACTCGCATCAGCGACCTGATCACGCTCGACGAAAACTTCGTGCCGCAGAACATCAGCAGTGCACAGATACGCGGCGTCGAAGGCCAGTTCGGCTTTACCTTGAACGATTGGCGGGTGCAGACCGACCTGACCTGGCTGCAACCGAAAGACAACAGCGACGACGCGAATCACGGCAACTGGCTGCCGCGCCGTGCGGGCGAGACGGCGCGCGTGGACGTGGACCGCAAGTTCGGCCAGTTCAATGTCGGGGCCACCTTCTATGCAGCGGGCAAACGCTACGATGATGCGGCCAATCAGATCCGCCTCGGCGGTTATTCCACTACCGCTCTTCGCGCCAGCTATACCTTTGCGCCTAGCTGGCAGGTGGAGGCGAAACTCGACAACGTGTTCGACCACAGCTACGAGACGGCCTATTACTACAACGAGCTTGGTCGCACCTGGTACCTGACGCTGCGTTATCAGCCAGGACTGTAATGTTTGGCGGTGATGGATTGGCACCCCGCCAGTCCATCACCGACGTGGAACACATGAGCGCTTAAGGAGTCGTGCGATGAAATCACTATCGGGTTCTCGCTTTATCCTGCTGTTCGCCGCGTTGGTGCTGGTCATGGTAACGACCCGCTTCAAACATTTCGGCGACGTGCTGCATTTGCCTGACGCGTCGATGGCGATCTTTTTTGTGGGTGGCCTGTTCTTGCGCAAGCACTGGACCTTCGCCGTGTTCATCCTTTTGGCCGTAGGGCTGGATGAGGTGTCGATCCATTACGCCGGTATCAGCGACTTCTGCGTTACGGTCGCCTATGCGTTTCTTCCGCTGGCCTATGCGGCGCTGTGGTATGGCGGTCGCTTGTACGCGTCAAGTTTGCGTGCCGACGCATGGCCGCTGGTCGGGGCATGGTGCGTGGCATTGCTCTCGGCATCGCTTTCCTTTGCCATCTCCAATGGATCGTTCTACTGGTTGGGCGGCCGCTACGCGAACCCCCATATGGCCGAATATCTGCAGCGCCTGTGGCAGTGGGGTCCGCTGTTCGTTCGCACCACCATGGGTTATGTCACGGCAGCACTCGTGGCCTACGTCGTGGGTAGCCGCGTAGTGGCTTGGTATGGCACGCACAACTCGTCAGCGGCTCGCACATGAGCGACGAATCGCACCCCGATGCACTGAGCGCCGATGCGCGTCATCGCGAGCGCATGCAGCGCAAGAAGGAGCTGATCGATCGTCGCATCGCCCGAGCCACCATCGAGCGCGGTGTGCTGGTCGTCAACACGGGGAATGGCAAGGGCAAGAGCTCGTCGGGTTTCGGCATGCTTGCGCGCTCGCTCGGGCATGGCTTTCACTGTGGCGTGGTGCAGTTCATCAAGGGTAGCTTCTCCACTGGCGAGGAGGCCTTCTTTCGTCGTTTTCCCGATGAGCTCGACTATCACGTGATGGGCGAGGGCTATACCTGGGAGACACAGGACAAGGCGCGCGATATCCAGGCCGCTGACGCTGCCTGGCAGATTGCGGCTGGCATGTTGGCCGACCCGCAGTACGACTTCGTCTTGCTGGATGAACTCAACATTGCCC
>JBAPPP010000494.1:0-3234 GCA_049280175.1 Rhodanobacter sp. | reverse complement strand
ATAGACATGTGATCGACTCGGGCGGCTCGGTGGCCGTCGCGCAGGATTCTTGAAGAGTGAATCGACCAAGTATACGGACTTATGTGACAACTTGCCCGTCATTTCGATTATCCGTTCATAGATGGCGACCGGCAGAGGCTTCCAGCCCGGCCAATGCGCTTACACCAGGCCGGTGAGATAGTACGCAGCGATCACCACGGCAACCGCCAGTGTCTTGATTACCGTGATCGCGAAGATGTCCTTGTAGGACTGCCGATGGGTCAGCCCGGTGACCGCCAGCAGGGTAATCACCGCGCCGTTGTGCGGCAGCGTGTCCATGCCGCCAGAGGCCATCGCGGCGACCCGATGCAGCACTTCCATCGGAATACCGGCTGCTTGCGCATTGCGGGTAAAGGTATCGGCCATGGCCGCCAGGGCAATGCTCATACCGCCAGATGCCGATCCGGTGATGCCGGCCAGCGCGGTGACGGTAACTGCCTCGTTCACTAGTGGGTTCGGGATGGCGTGCAGCGCGTCGGCGATCAGCTTGAAGCCGGGCAGGGCAGCGATGACGGCACCAAAGCCGTATTCCGAAGCGGTATTCATCGAAGCCAGCAGGGCGCCACCTACCGCAGCCTTGCTGCCGTCGGCGAACTGCCGGGTTACCGGCCTCCAGGCGAACGCCAGCACGCACAGGATGCCAACCAGCAGGGCGCCCTCTACCGCCCAGATGGCAGCGACCTTTGCCACTTCCTGAACCACTGGCTTTGCGTCGCCCACTACGCTGGGCAGGAAGGACTGTGTCTGGCCATAGGCCAGCGGAATCAGATCGGTGAACAGTTTGTTGCAGACGCCGACCAGCACCAGCGGCAGCAGGGCGATCAGCGGATGGGCGAGCTTGCCGTACTCGAACGGCGCCGGCTCATTGACGAGGCTGTCACCGTAACCTTCGCCCGCGGCAGCGGCGTTGCGTCGGCGCGATTCCAGATAAGCCAGGCCGACGATCAGGATGAAAATCGAGCCGATCGTTCCCAGCCACGGCGCGGCCCATGCGGTGGTGCCGAAGAACGATGTCGGGATGATGTTCTGGATCTGCGGCGTGCCTGGCAGCGAGTCCATGGTGAATGAGAATGCACCGAGCGCAATCGTGCCCGGGATCAACCGCTTCGGAATATCGCTGGCCCGGAACAGTTCGGCGGCAAACGGATACACCGCAAACACCACCACGAACAGCGACACGCCGCCGTAAGTGAGCAGCGCACAGACCAGCACGATCGAGAGTATTGCGCGGCTGCGACCGACCAGGCCAATGGTGGCCGCGACGATCGCCTTGGAAAAGCCGGACAGCTCGATCAGCTTGCCGAACACCGCGCCGAGCATGAACACCGGGAAATAAAGCTTGAGGAAGCCGACCATCCTGTCCATGAACAGGCCGGTGAACATCGGCGCGACCAGACTCGGATCAGTCAGCAGTACGGCACCCAGCGCGGCGACCGGCGCGAACAGAATCACGCTGTAGCCGCGATAGGCCGCGAACATGAGGAAGCACAGTGCGGCCAGCACGATTACCAATGCCATCCTTGCGGCTCCTCGGTGTTCTTGGAAGTTGACGAGGGGCCGAGTATCCGCGTGCCTTGCACATCCGGGCACTGTACGAAGGTACGAGTGTAGTTGTGGCCTGCGCCCCTTAGTCTCCTCCGGCATCAGCGCCATCATCGATGGCTGCGTCTACGGCGAGGGGAAGTCATGAAACGCACACACCTGAGTATGGCGATCGGCTTGGCAACAGGTTTGTTCTGTGCCGCGCCGCTCTATGCGCAGCAGAGCAGCGACACCGGGGCCACGACCAATCAAACCAAGCCAACCAACGCCAAACAGCTCGGCGAGGTAAAGGTCACCGCGCGCAAGCGCGAAGAGACCTTGCAGGATGTGCCGATCGCGGTCAGCGCGTTCACCGCCCAATCGCTGTTCAATCAAAATGTGCAGAACCTTGCCGACTTGCAGGGCAAGGTGCCTTCGCTGCAGATCTATGCGGCACGCGGCTCGAACACCACGCTGACGGCTTACATTCGCGGTGTCGGCCAGGCCGACCCTACCTGGGGTTTCGATCCGGCGGTCGGCATCTACCTGGACGATGTCTATCTGGCGCGTCCTCAGGGCACCATGCTGGATGTGTTCGATGTGGAACGCATCGAGGTACTGCGCGGCCCGCAGGGCACCCTCTATGGAAAGAACACTGTCGGCGGCGCGATCAAGTATGTGTCTAACCCGCTGCCTACCAAGACCGAAGGTTCGGTAGAGACGACCGTGGGCACGCATGGCGAGAAGGACGTGAAGGGTAGCCTGGGCGGCGCCAGCGCCGACGGTGTGTGGCGCGCCCGAGTCGCCTACGCTACCGAACACAACGATGGTTACGGAAACGATCTGGTCAACGGCAGCCGCAACGGCGACAAGAACACCAACGCGGCGCGCGCGACGCTCGGCTTCTTTCCGTCGTCCACGTTCAATGCGCAATTGTCAGTCGACGGACTACGCGACAATTCCAATCCGCGTGGCGCGAAGATGCTCGTCGCCAATTCGTTCGACCCGACCTATGCGCCGTTGTCGAGCGACTACGACACGCGCAGCGGCATGGCGCAGGTCAACCACACCAAACTGTGGGGCACGGCGCTCACGATGAACTGGATCGCCAGTCAGGACTGGAGCCTGAAATCGGTCACCGCGTATCGCGGGTCGGCTACGGGTGGCAACATCGATTTCGATACGTTGCCGGAGGAAATCGCCGACGTCAGCGCTGTCTATAAGGATCATCAGTTCACCCAGGAGCTGCAGGCCAATTACGATTCCGGCGGTGTCGTGCACGGCGTGGTCGGCGTGTATTACTTCAACGGTACTGCCGACGGCCAGATCCAGAACATCTTCCTGGGCTCGCCACCCTACAGCACGCTGGGTTACTCACAGTACGGCAGCACCGGTGGCAGTATTGGAACCAAAAGCTATGCCGGGTATGGCGACTTCACCTGGGACATCAGCCCCGCCTGGAGCCTTGACGTGGGCATGCGGCTGACCGACGAGACCAAGACCGCGCTGATCCAGAACTACGGCTACGCCAATGCAAGCTTCACCAATCCGATCGCCACGCTGGCCGACTTTACCGGTTCGCACGATTCGCACAACGTGTCACCAAAGGCATCGCTGAGCTGGACCGCGAACGACCATGTCATGTTCTACGGCAGCTACAGCGAAGGCTTCCAC